>PUOW01000113.1 GCA_003552185.1 Spirochaetaceae bacterium | reverse complement strand
TTTGCGATGTTTTGGTCGACCTCGGCTTCAAGCCCCGACGGATACTGTCGGTTATTGTTGTAGTACTCGTCGCATACGTCGGTGGAAATGGTGAAGCCGGGCGGAACAGGAACGCCTACGTTGGTCATCTCGGCAAGGTTTGCGCCCTTACCGCCAAGTAGGTCTTTCTGACCCGCATGCCCTTCGGCTTTTCCGCCGCCAAAAAAATAAACGTATTTCTGTGCCATGTCTTACGGACCCCCGGTTAGTCTAGAATAATCGTTTCTACGATAAGTCCCGAGGCTACAATAAAAAAGCCCTAGTGTCAATTGACACTAGGGCTGATGGAGGGGACTAAGGGAGGTATTTATACCGATATTTTACGACATATAAGATTCAAGGTATCGACTGCGCTTCGGGTGCTGCAAACGCTTCAGCGCCTTCTTTTCAATTTGTCGAATCCGTTCCTTAGTTAGGTTATAACGATCGCCGATCTCTTTCAACGAAAGCGGACTCTTTCCGTTCAGGCCGAAGCGATACTGCACGATCTCGGATTCCTTCTCACTGAGGCTTCGGAGCACCTGATTAATGTCGTCTTTCAGAGATTTCTCCACCACCACCGACTCCGGCTGCTTATATCCTTCATCTTCAACGAAGTCTCCGAGCAGTGACGAGTCTTTCTCGGCATACACCGGAGTCTCGAGCGATATGAGATCACGGGAAATATTGATCAAGTCTTCAACATGCTCTTGGTTCATGTTCAACGTCGCCGCGATCTGCTTCATCTCGGCTTCTTCGCCTCGAGAGCCTTGAATGTCTTTGCGAACTTTTTCGATCTGAACCAGCTCATTCGCGCGGTTGAGCGGCAATCGAATCATACGCGACTTCTCGCAGATCGCCTTGAGGATGGCCTGCCTGATCCACCAGACCGCGTACGAGATGAAGTGATACCCCTTATCAACGTCGAAGCGCTCGATCGCGTTCATCAGCCCGATATTTCCTTCGCTGATGAGATCGGAGAGCGGCAATCCTTGATTTTGATACTTCTTCGCTACATTTACGACGAACCGGAGGTTAGCTTGTATAAGCTTGTTCTTCGCCTCGATGTCACCGTCAGCCGCCGCACGCGCGTAGCGGTTCTCTTCTTCACGGGTTAACAGCGGAATCTTGTTAATTTCTTTGAGATAAATCGAGAGGACGTTTTCATCATCCGAGCTCGAGCTATAGCTGCGTTCCGCCGTTCTCTTTTTTGTTGCTACTGCCATGCAAACCTCCTACCCAATAAGAAGCAATCCCCATGCCAAGAACGCCGCGAACCCCTCCTTCTAACTTGTTTGAGCAGAGTAAGTTAAAACTTCTCTCACACGAAAGAAGGTCGTCCGACCACGAAATGGGTCAGATTCACCCACATATAGAAACCTCGCTATATAATGTATCATAATATACCAGTTGAGCCCTTAGCGCGGTCAGGGTGTGTCACCCCCGAACCGCAGCCGCCGGCGAAGCGCTATTCCGTCGCTATGAACGATTTAGCTTGACCATAATGGGACTGTCTTTTATATTCTGGTTGTCATCCAGACATCAATTATTATCGCGTTCCATAGACAGAGGAGGGATTTATGAAAATAACGCCGCTCGGAGATCGTGTGCTACTTTCGCTGGAGAAGACCGAAGAAAAGACCAAAGGCGGCCTGTTCATCCCCGAGACTGCACAAGAGAAGACCCAAACGGGTGTTGTCAAGGCGGTGGGTGACGACAAAGACGCCATCAAGGTCAAACCGGGTGACAAAGTGATGTACGACAAGTACGCCGGTACCAGCATCAAGGTTGACGATATCGACCATCTCGTTATTCGGATGGAAGACATCATCGCGATCGTTGAGTGAACATCCGAGATGTAACCGACCGGACCGCGTTCTACGCGAACGCAGCAACGGGAAGCAGCCGTCATTCGGCTGCTTTTTTTTGCACCCGATAGGCGGGTGGCCGGCAGCGTGAAGTTCGCGCCGAGGGCCCAAGGCCTACGCGTAGAGAAAACGCTCGAGCTCTCGGAGCACGGCCTCGGTGTCCTCGAAAACCTGCGAGGTCTCGGGAATGGAATCGACGAATGCCCGTCCGTAGGGTTTCGTCAGTACCCGCGTATCCGAGATGATCACCACCCCGCGATCGACCGCGGTGCGAATAAGTCGTCCGAACCCTTGCCGAAACCGCATGACCGCGTCCGGCAACACGAGCTCCATAAACGCGTTCCCGCCCCGTGCCTTAATTCGCTCGGTGCGGGCGATCAACACCGGGTCACTCGGAACGCGAAACGGCAACCTACAGAGCACCACCACGCGCAGCGTCTCCCCCGGGGCGTCGACTCCGGCCCAGAAACTCTCGGTGGCGAATAGTACGCTGCAACGGTCCTGATTGAATCGCTTCAGCAAACGCGCACGGTCGTCATCGCCCTGCCGAAACGTGGTGATTCCGAGCTCGTTGAGCCGCGGTTTCACCGCGGTGTAGACCTCGCTAAGCATCCGATACGAGGTGAACAGAATCAGCGCGCTGCCTTCGGACACCTCCAGCGCGCCCTTCAGAAACTCGATCAAAAACCGGGTGTACGACGGGGTGTCGGGCGTCGGGGCGTCACGAGGAACCGCGAGCAAGACGTGATTTCGGTAGTCGAACGGCGAATCGAATTGCCGCATCTCGAGTTGCTCGAGTCGATCGTCATCTAAGCCCACACGAGCCGCCCAATGGCGAAACTCATTGCGAACCGTCAGCGTGGCGCTCGTGAAAAAAACACCGCGATACGGAAGATAGACGGCCTCGTGCATCAAGTCGCGTATCTCCAACGGAGTTACCGTGAATCGTACCGTCGCGGGCTTCCCCTCTCCCGGTTCCCTGCGCTCGATCCATGCCACGAGCTCAGGGTGCTCGTCGCGACGAAGCACCTGCTCGGCGATCGACGCGATCGCCTCCAACCGGCGTACGACGCCGCTCAGCTCTACCAGCACGGGCTCCGCCTCTCGATCGGCCTCCTTGCTCGAGAGCAGCCTGTCGGTCAACAGCTCGACAACATCGAGAACCTGCTGTTGAAACTCGCGAATCAAGCGGTTCAGGTCTTGTTGCCGCTCGTCGTGTTCGTACTGCGCAGGCTCGATCGGTGGCAGCCACAGGCCGCTGTTGTCGCCCACGATCTGTAGCGCCTGCCGGCTCAACTCTTGCATCTTGGCCTTCATCTCTTCGAGCAGCGCCGGAACCTGCTTGAGCGGCGTGTTGTCGCCCGGAACCTTCTCGAGCCTCACCAGCAATCCAAGTACGCGTCCGCGCCGCCTGCGATGCAAGCGCGAACACTGCTTCTCCAGCGCCTGCGGCGAGAAGCTCTGCGAGAAATACGAGGTAGCGCTATTCTCGAGGTGGTGCGCCTCGTCGAACACCACGTGTTGAAACGGCGGCAGCACCGCGGTCGCCTCAAAGCCGGTGCCCCGTAACCTAATCGCGAGATCGGAAAACAACAGGTGATGATTGACGATCAGCACGCGCGCCGCCGCGGCCGCACGGCGTGCCTTCATCAAGAAGCAACGGTCGCGACTGCGGCAGCGACGCGCGCTGCAGTGGTCTGCGTCGGAGTTGACCCGACTCCACAACTCATCGGAAACCGGAAACGGCAGATCGCTTCTGCCTCCGGTGTCCGACTCGGCTGCCCATGCCGCAACGGCCGAGAGCTCGGGATCGTCGTCCTCGCCTATCACCCCGAGCTCGGCAGTAGCCTCCTCGAGTCGCGCCGGACAGAGATAGTTGCCGCGCCCCTTAACCAACACCGCCTGAAGCTCCGAGCGCAACGCGCGCTTCACAAGCGGAACATCCTTCTCGATGAGCTGTTGTTGGAGGTTGATCGTGGCGGTCGAGATCACCACTCTTCCCGGGTTGCGCTCGAGCCACGCGAAAACCGGTACAAGATAGGCGATCGACTTGCCGACGCCGGTGCCCGCTTCAGCAACATACACTCCGCCGTTGTTCAGTCCGTGCGCGACGAAGCTCAGCATCTCGAGCTGTGAGTTACGAGCCTCGTAAGCTGCGAGGGTCTCGGCGAGCGGCCCCCCGTCGCCACAAACCTGCTGCAGCTCCTGCGGATCTAAGGGTTGCAGACGTTGCGGCTGAACCGGTTCCACGATTACGTAGAGCGCCGTTACGTCGTTGTCGACTATCATGCTGCCGATGCCGTTGTCGCCGAGCCGCGCAGCAATCTCGAGATCGGCGTCGCTCGGCCGCAGGTGCGAGCTCGGATGGTTATGAAGTACCACCTGGCCACGCTCCATCTGCTCCGCGACTGCAGGGACGGCACCGAGATTGCCGCGCGCCGAAACCTCGAGCTCGAAGACCATCCCGCCCTCATCCAGATTGCAGATGAACAATACTTCATTTCCGCCGGCCGCCGCGATCTCGTCGCGTATTCTTTCGATCACGGCCGGGCGAATACGTTCAGATGGCTCCATTGCGCGCCATAATACGGCAGGTCATCGCGCGTGACAACCGCGCCGGTTTTCAGGTACTATGGCGGTGTTGTGGGAGTGTTCGACAAACTGGAAGGGTTCATCCGAGACATTGTAGACGAGAGCGAAGCCACGTCCGGCGGCCACGCCGACCCCGACTTCGCCGACGCGTGGGCTGAGCTAGACGAGTACATGAGTTTCGGCGCCGGCCGTGAAACGCACGGCCCGTATCGGGGAGGAACAACCGATAGCCGAGGTCGAGACAGCACTCGGGGCGCCGGTTTCTCGGGGTCCGGCCGCGTGCCGGAAGAGCTCAGAGAGCACTTTCGAAACCTAGAGCTGGAGTTCGGAGCATCGCTCGAGCAGGCCCAGCTGGCCTACAAACGGCTCATCCGCCGGTATCACCCCGACCGCTTCGCAACTTCCCCGCGCAAACAGCGGACCGCAAACGAGATAATCAAGCGCATCAACTACTCCTACCACCAGATCGTCGCGTTTTACCGCTCCCGGAACAGAACCTAGCGCCACCCCGGATTCTGCTGCACAACCCTCGCCTCATGCGCCCCCGGGCCCGGGCCCGCGTAGGTTCAGGAATCGGACTCGATACCGTACTCCGCGATCTTCCGGTGCAGAGTCTTACGTCCGATGCCCAGAATCTCGGCCGTTTTGCTCTTGTTGCCCTTGTTTGCATTCAGCGTACTGCGAATGATCTCTTCCTCGGCCTCCGAGAGCTTAGAGCCGAGACTTATCTTGATGTAGTCGTTGTCCGAGTCTCCCACGACCGAGGGAGGCAAGTCGTCGACGTGTATGATATTGCCCTTGCACATAACCGTTGCACTCTCGATACAGTTGCGCAACTCACGGACGTTGCCCGGCCAAGAGTAGTTGTACAGCACCGAGCGCGCCTTTGGGTCTATCCCCTCGACATGCTTGTTGTTCTCGCGCGCAAACTCCTTGATAAAGGCCGACACCAGCAGCGGTATGTCTTCTTTGCGCTCGCGTAACGGCGGCACCTCGATGTTTACGACATTCAAGCGGTAGAACAAATCCTCGCGAAACCGTCCGGCTTCAATCTCGCTGCGCAGGTCCGCGTTCGTCGCCGAGATGATGCGCGTGTCGACCTGCAACGTTTCCTCGCCACCGACGCGTTCAAAGCGCTTCTCCTGCAGCACGCGCAGAATCTTGACCTGAACGTTCGGATTTATCTCGCCGATCTCATCGAGAAAGATCGTGCCGAGGTGCGCGAGCTCAAACCGACCCCGCTTCCGGCCGACCGCACCGGTGAACGCCCCTTTCTCGTGACCAAAGAGCTCGCTCTCGAGAAGAGACTCCGTGAGCGCGGCGCAGTGTACCTTCACGAACGGTTTGTCTTTGCGATCCGAGAGTCGATGGATCGCATCGGCGATGAGTTCCTTGCCGACGCCGCTCTCACCGGTTATGAGCACCGAGGCCTTCGTGGGCGCAACTTGATGCACCACGTCGAAGATCGCGGTCATCTGTGGGCTTTTCGCGATTACGTTCGCAAACTGCTTCTGCTTCTCGAGTTCTTCCTGCAGAGCGCGGTGTTGCAGTACAAGCTCACGCGTCGAGAGAGCACGCTTAACCAAGAGCGAAAGCCGATCGAGATTAACCGGCTTCGTGAGAAAATCAAACGCGCCGTCTCGCATTGCCTGCACCGCTGTTTCAATCGTCCCGTGTCCGGTTAGGATAATCACCTGCACGGTGGGGTAAGACTCGACCACGCGCCGCAGCAGCTCCTCGCCGGACATCTCGGGCATACGGAGGTCGGTGATCACCAGATCGATCTCTTCGTTCTCGATCAGCTTCAGACCCTCGAGACCGTCGGCGGCGAGATACACATTGTATCCGTCGAGCTCAAGCGCCTTCTTCAAGCCCTCACGAATGTTCTTCTCGTCGTCGACGACGAGCACGTTAAACTTCATCGTCCTCCCCTTTCCAACTCAACAAATGCTGCTCCTTTTGAGGAATCGGCAAGGTTATGGTAAAGGTTGTGCCTTTGCCCTCGTCCGAGATCACCGAGATATCTCCCCCATGCTCCTTGATGACTTTGTACACCAGCGTTAAGCCGATGCCGGAGCCGAAGTCCTTGGTTGTGAAGTAAGGCTCGAAGATCTTGTCGAGCACGTCTTCGGGGATACCGACGCCGTTGTCGCTCAGGCGCAGTACCACCAAATCCCCGCTCTGTCGTGTCGCGACCCTGAGTGTCCCGCCCTCAGGCATCGCCGCGATCGCGTTCTTAACGACATTGAGAAGCGCCTGCTTGAAGTGTTTCTCGTCGAGTTTTAGGGTCGGAAGGTCCGATTCCAAGGCGCGATCGAGACGAATGCCCGCCTGCTCGAGCTCAGGCTCCACAAACTCGAGCAGATCTGACACAACGGCGTTGAGATCGCGCTCCTCGAGATTGATGTCCATAGGGCGTACCGCGAACAGGAAATCCACCACGATTTTGTTCAGCCGATCTATCTCCTCGTTGATGACGTTGAGGTTGCCCTCGATCGCCTCGCGGTCGGGCTCATCGGAGCCGTTGAGCGCCTTTTGAATCAGCTGAATATGAATGCCTATCGAGCCGAGTGGGTTCTTGATTTCGTGCGCAACGCCCGCCGCCAGGGTCGTAAGCGACGCGAGACTCTCGGCTCGCCGAAGGCGTGCCTCCCGTCCGCGTTTCTCAGAGATATCCTCGATACGCAGAATGCTGCCCTGTATCTCCCCGTTTCGAACCAGCGGCATGATGCTGCACGACAGAATCCGCGTTAGACCCCCGCTGTCGAGCGTGAACTCGCGGTCCATTACCGATTCTTGGTTCACGAGCGTCTCCCGCACAAACGCGGCGATATCCTCGTCCTGCAGATACTCCCAGATAAGCCGTTCCGACCAATCGCCGGCCGCCACCGGCACCACCCGCTCGGCCGCCTTGTTTGCGAATACCACATAGTGCTCAACGTCGGCAACCACAACCCCGTCGCCCATTGAGTTCAGCACCACCTCGAGCTGTTCGTTCTCGGACGCCAGATCGTAGATCAGCGCATGAATCTGCGCTTTGTCGAGTTTAGGAAGCTTCTTGAGCGCGCGCGCAATAAATTTTCGCATCTATCCCGACCTCATGCTGAAGTACAGACTATCGAGAATCGAGGAAACGCTCAAACGAAAACGCTCGCCCTGCTGCAAACTTCGCCGAACCAACGCGTTCCAGCGCTCTAGTTGCTCGAGGCTGATCGGCAACTCTTCCAGCGCCGGTTCATCCGGCGCACTCGAGGGCCGGCGTGCGTTTTCGGTACGCAGAATGGCCCGGAACGCCGAGAGCAGCTCGCGCAGGAACTCGTGCAACCATTCCTCACCGCCGGCGGCCTTCAGCTCCTGTTCGATGCTTTTGAGTTTCTCGTATGTCTCTGCGCCTTTCGGCTCCACAACGTGCTCGAGAAAACTTCGCGCGAGGCCTCTCGGGGAGTGCGTGCCGGGGAAACTCGTCCGCACAAAGAACTCACGCAGCGAGCGATACGCCGGTTCCTCCACCCGAAATATCCGCCGCACCACCTCGCCGGCCTGCTCCTCGGTGCGCTCCGCGAAGCGGTACGCGCGAGCGCGAGAGAGAACGGTTTCAGCCACCGCGCCACGGTTGTCGGTGATGAGAACGAAGCGAACGTTTTCGGGAGGTTCCTCGAGCGTCTTCAACAACGCATTCCGCGCGCCTTCCTGCAGTCGGTCGACGCGTTCGAGCACCGCGGTCTTCGCGCGCCCTTGCGGCGCGATATGCGCCCAAGCGGAGAGATTGCGCACCATCTGCACCGGCACTCCTTCACGGGGCAGCACCCCCACGAGCTTCGCGGCATGCTGCACAACGAGATCAATCTGTGAGCGGCATTCCTCCTCTCCCGGCAGCTCACCCTCGGGAGAGAACCGGGACAGGGTCTCTTCAATCGTTTCGACCGATGACGCGACCTTGCTGAGGCGGTTCTCTTCGCCCTCCCAGAGCACGGGGTCGAAGCGCCGCAGCAGTTTCCGAACGGCGCGCAGGAATAGGTAGATCCCCGGCACGCTGCGGGTCGAGCGCATGGTATCGGCGGCTACTCTGATCTCTTGCAGAAAATACCGATCGCCGAGCATGATCGTGTCGGTATGCACGAGCTCGCGATGCCGATTGCAGGAGGAACAGCGACAGTTCCAGTTCGCGGTCGCTTCACAACTCAGCACCCGGGCGAGCTCCAGCGCAGTTGAAAGCTTCGCGGAGTAGCGGCTCCCTTCAAACAGCAAGACATGGGGGAGCGTTCCGCCGCTGATCTCGCCTCGCAGTCGCTCAACGACCGCCTCCTGCGACAAGATATTCTCAAACATCGGCGCCTCGCTCCTGCAGCAACTCGGCCGCGAACGGCAGCAACGGTAGCAAAAAATGCGCGAACACGCTCTCGGCGATCATACGATCCGGAGAAACGAACGGCTGCAGCTGTAACAGCAGAAGCAGCACGAACACCACCACCAGGCCTTCGACGACGCCGAGAAAAAAACCAAGCGCGTGATCGAGGCTGTCGAGATGAATCCGCTCAACCAGCCGATTGAGGGCGGTCTCGAAAATCTTCACCACGACATAGACCACCAAGAACAGGCCGAGAAACGCGATCACCTGACTCCAGGCGTCGCTCTCGACGTAATCGACAAGCGCGGCGGCGACGACCCCGGAGAACACAACCGCCGCGGTTATCCCAAGAATCACCGCAGCCATCGACATCAGCTCCTTGACGAAGCCTCTGATGCCGGCCCGAATCGTGGTAAAAAGCAGGATTACGATGAACACTATGTCGATTCCGGTGACGTCCATACCTCAACTCTCGGCGATCTGACGATCCACGACCTCCGCGATTCGAGCGGCGGCGTCCGGCACAGCCATAGCGCGCGCCCGATCGGCAAGCCGCTCGCGTTCCGCGCGATCGTGCATAAGCGGAAGCAGGGCCTCGAGCAGCCGCTCCGGGGTGGCTTCATGCGGCTCGAGCACCTCGGCAGCCCCGCGTGCGCGACACAGCTCCGCGTTGCGCAGCTGATCGCCCCGCGACCCGGCCGTTCCCAACGGGATCAAGATCGCCGCCTTGCCGGCGGTGAAGTTCTCCCATATGGTTCCGGCGCCGGCGCGCGATACCACCAGATCGGCAGCGGCCAACACGTCCGGAAACTCTTCGGCAAAGAACGCGCGTGTGTAGTACACGCCCCTGTGGTCGGGCCTGTGGTCGGGCCTGTGGTCGGGTTCAAGGCCCGCGCGATCGTTATACGCCTGTGGGCACTCCTTCCCGACGCGCGGGGCCTCGGCGTGCTGCGGCTCGGGCGGCTGCGGCTCGGTTACACGCCGCCGGGGCGGCCGTCGCTCGGCCGTCCGCCCGGCTGAGTGCGCCGCCGTCTGATGAGGACCGCTTTGGTGCACGACGTCGCAGCTTTCGAGCAGCCGGTCGAGAACCGCGTACAGCAACTCGTTGATCCGGACCGAGCCAAGACTCCCCCCGAGGAACAGCACCACCGGCCGCTCACCGTCAACACCGAGCATCCGCCGCCCGCGCTCTGCGTCGCCGCCGCCAATCGCGGCCCGAACCGGATTACCGGTGACCACCACCCGATCCCGGATCGCTTCGTCGAAGAACTCGACGCTTTCGGGGTACGGCACCAACACCTTCCCGGCAAAACGAGCCGTTATACGCGTCGCGAGGCCTGGGTCATAGTCCGACTCGTGCGCAACAACCGGTATTCGCAGAAGCGCGGCCGCCACCACAACCGGGACCGCAACGAACCCGCCCTTCGAGAACACCGCCGCAGGTTTGAGCCGTTGCAGACGAAACAGCGCCATGACGATGCCGGCGGGCACGCGTACCGCGTCTATCACATTACGCAGCGAGAAGTAACGACGCAGCTTCCCGACGAACACCCACTGGTAACGCAGCCCGTGCTGCTCAACGAGCCGGCGCTCGATACCACGCCGAGAGCCGATCCAGACAACCTCCGCTCCGTAGCGACTGCGAAGCTCTTCGGCCACCGCGAAGCCCGGAAAGACGTGTCCGCCGGTGCCGCCGCCGGCAAAAACAACAAGGTACCGCATGACGCTCCTTCGTGTTGGCGTGCGTTCGAATCTATCATGGCCGGCGCGCCGGTTGCAATCTCACCGTGTATTCACGGTGTGCCCGGTGGCGTGGCGATGCTGCTTTGGTGAGCGCTACAGCCTCGGGAGCAGGTAGCACGTAGCAGCGCTGGGCCGCGGCATCCGTGTGTGCCAAAGCGCGAGCGCAGCCGGGGTTAAGCCAATAGATTGAGAATCACTTGCGTAAGACCGATGAGGGCTCCAAGCATCGCACCAAACAGGTTGATCCATTTGAGATGTTTAGCAATCACCGTCAGCAACAGCCTCTCGACGCGCTCCACCTCAAGACTGTCGATCTTCTCAACCACAAGTCGCTCAAAGTCAACCGCCTCGATCAGCTCGTTGAACCGCGCATCGAGCAACCCGATCACACGTGTGCTGAGAAACGAATCCAGCGCATCTTTGTCGGCGGCCAGCTCACGTCGCCAGTGCAGAGCTCCGACTCGAGCATCGGGAGAGTCTTGATCGCGTCCCTTGACAAGAATCCGAAGCGTCTGCAGCGTCTGTCGCGCTACGCGTTCGGCCGTGTCGCCTTGCCCCAACCACGCAGCCAGACCGTTCGCTATCACGCTTCGAAGGCGCTGATACAGCTGCGAGGTCTCGGCATCGCCAAGTTCGGGAATACGGGCCCCGTCGAGACGGCGCTTGATAAAGTCTCCGATCTGTTCCCTCACGTCTTCTCGCGCGAGCAACGACTCGAGGAAGCCGAGCAGCCGATCTCGGGCCGCCTCGGGATCGATTCCAAGCAGGCCGAGCGCGTCCTCCGCGGTATGCTCCAAGAACTGCTCGGCGGCCTGCACAACCGCCGCCACGATCTTGTCGCGATTACTACGATCGCGCGCAGCCTCCTCGAGCGTCTCGAGTAGATCGTCGATAATCGCAGGCATGTTCTCGGTCAAGGAGCGATCGTACTGCCCGGCCGAGATCAAGAGACGTTGCAGCAGATTAAGCTTGTCGAGGACGTCCTGCAGTAACAGCTTGCCGCGCACCGACATCTCGGATCGGATGTCCGGCCGGCTCAGGAAGCGCACTACGTGCTCGAGAATCGGTTCGTATAGAGCGTCGAGCGCGCGGTAGAGATCTACCCAGAAGCGAGGCGGAATCCGTTCCCCGATGGTGCGGTCGGACTCCAGCTCCAGCATGATCCAGTCGCGGGCGCCGGCAAGCAACTCTTCGCGCACGCGCTCCGACAAGACGATCCGCGCCCCAAGCTCAGCGAGCCGCTCGCGATCCTCCTCGCCGAAGAGCTCCGATAGCCGGCGGCCGCCGAGAACCCCGCCGGCGTTGCTCACGATCGAGGCAATCGCTTGGTGCGTCGCGGGCGACCGCAACAAAGCAGCAAGCAGCGGCACCACAATGCGCTCGAGCTCCGACGCAACGCCGGAACCGTCGCCGGCGTCGGATCGTTCTCGTTCAAGCTCGCGCGAGAGCCGGCCGCCTTCGAGGACCCGTTCGGTCAGTTGCGAAACCGTCTTCCTAAGCCCGTCCTGAAACCGTTCCGACTGCAACTGAGCCCGCAGTACATCCTCGGTCAGCAGCTGATTCGAGACCATACGCCCGATACTCCGCGCGAGCTCGTGCCGCTGCTTCGGTATAATGCCCGGGGTGAACGGAACGCGCAGCCCAACGACGCGCATCTCGCGCAACGGCCGAAACAGCATTTTGATGGCGATTGAGTTGGTCACGTATCCGATCAGGGCTCCGAGCACCGGCGGGAGCACCCACGGCCAGTACTCGAGCACTGCGTCAGTCATCGGCCCACCTTTCCTCCGCCCGGCTCTCGTCGCTCCAGCCTCGGGCCGCGTTCTCGGCTTGGCGCATAAGCTCGAATCGTTGGATTTGAGCGCCGTGGACCCAGGCTTCAACCTCCTCAAACCGCACGTGGTACCAATGCTCGCGCGTTCCGAACTGCGTCTCGCGGAACCCGCTTCGCTCATGAATCTCCGCGATCTCGCCGCCGCGCATATGCGAGGTTATTCGAGCATCGAGGCGCGGTTCGGATCGTAGCGCCACGTATCCCCGGTCGGCCATCGCCCAACGGGCGCGTCGCGATATCACCGGGCTCTCGGGAACCGAAAAGGTTTGGCCTCCGGCGTTCCGCTCACACCCAACGACCAACACCGCGAGCACGGTAACACACAAAACCGCGATTCTCGGCCTCGCGCTAAGCTTCATTCGCTACAGCCTCCGGCTCGCCTTTGAGAGCCGCCAACTCGTCGCGCACCACGGCAGCTTCCTCGAACTCTAGATTCTTCGCGTGCTCAAGCATGAGTTGCTCGAGTTCTCGTATGAGCGCTCGTCGCTCTTTGGCGATCATCGTGTTGTAGCGGGCCTTCAGCACCTCTATCGACTGCCGCTCGATACTGCGCTTCTCTTCCTTTTGACGCACGATGATGCTTTGCACGGCCTTACGAATCGTCTGAGGCGTAATCCCGTTTTCTTCGTTGTACTGCTGCTGAATCCGGCGTCGGCGCTCGGTTTCGTCTATAGCGATCTTCATTGCATCCGACACGCGATCGGCATACATAATCACCTTACCGTGTTCGTTGCGCGCCGCACGGCCTATCGTCTGTATCAACGACGTTGAGGAGCGTAAAAAACCGATCTTGTCGGCGTCGAGAATCGCGATCAACGACACCTCCGGGAGATCCAGTCCCTCCCGCAGCAAGTTGATTCCAATGAGAACATCGAAGCCGCCGGTTCTGAGCTCGGTTAAGAGTTCCGCGCGCTCGATTGTTTCGACCTCGGAGTGCAGATAGCGCACGCGAAGGCCCATACCGCTCAAGTAATCGGTGAGGTCTTCGGCCATCTTTTTCGTGAGCGTCGTGATCAGCACGCGCTCATTCCCGGCAATGCGCCGGCGAATCTCTCCGTACAGATCCTCGATCTGGCCTTCGGTCGGCCGCACCACTAATTCCGGGTCAAGCAAACCGGTTGGCCGTATCACCTGCTCTACCACGCGCGCGGAGCGCTCGTACTCGTGCTCGGCCGGGGTCGCCGAAACGAAGACGCATTGATCGAGCATTCCCTCGAACTCTTCGTATACCAGAGGGCGATTGTCCAGCGCCGACGGCAGGCGAAACCCGTGTTCCACCAAAGAACTCTTGCGCGACCGATCTCCGGCGTACATACCGCGCACCTGGGGCACAGTGACATGCGACTCGTCTATGAAGGCCAAAAAGCCGTCGGGGAAGTAATCGAGTAAGACCGCAGGCCGCTCGCCTTCGTGTCGACCGCTCAGGTGCCGCGAGTAGTTCTCGATGCCCGGGCAGTATCCCATCTCCTCAAGCATCTCGATATCGTACTCGGTGCGCGTCTTGAGACGCTGCGCCTCCAAGGGGCGGTTGCTCTGTACAAGATGCTCATACTGTTGGTGAAGCTCCCGCCGGATCGCATCGAGCGCTTCGCGAACTTGATCCTCGGGCAGCACGAAATGCTTTGCCGGGTAAACAATCAGCAACTCAAGCTCTTCGAGCGCCTCGCCGCTTACGGGGTTTATCTTGGTAATGCGTTCAGTATCGTCCCAATCGAGCTCAATGCGATACGCCTCCTCGAGGTACGACGGGAACACCTCGAGGACGTCGCCTTTGATCCGAAAGCATCCGCGCTTCAGAACGGCGTCGTTGCGCTCGTACTGTAGCGCCACCAGCTTACGGCGCACCTCGGATAGATCAACCGAACTGCCGAGATCGAACCGAACGCGCATCTCGCGGTACATACTCGGGCTGCCGAGTCCGTAGATACACGAAACCGTCGCAACGACGATGACGTCACGGCGCTCGAGCAGGCTCGTGGTGGCCGAGAGACGCAATCGGTCTATCTCCTCGTTGATCGAGGCGTCTTTCTCGATGTAGAGATCGCGCGCCGCCACGTACGCCTCCGGTTGGTAGTAGTCGTAATAGGATACGAAGTACTCAACCGCGTTGTGAGGGAAGAACTCGCTGAACTCACGATATAGCTGAGCCGCGAGTGTTTTGTTGTGTGAAAGCACGAGTGTCGGGCGCTGGACCTCTTCAATGATCTTGGCCATCGTAAAGGTCTTGCCCGAACCGGTTACGCCTTTCAGAGTTTGGAAGCGGTCGCCTGCGCGCAAGCCCTCGCTGAGAGTGTGTATCGCGTTCGCCTGGTCTCCCGCCGGTTCGTAAGCCGACGCAACCTCGAACTTTCGTACGGTATGCTGTTTGCTCATATAAACGAACTACGTGTTGTCTTTCAGGCTCGAGTATAAAACGTTCGAGGTGACAGTGCCAACACGCAGGTCGCACCGAAGCACAGGCCGCGCCGAAACAGAGAGCCACGAACCGGCGGAAGCGGATCTGCTTGTATCGTGTCACGCGCTGCGCGAAAGGCTCTCCCAGAACTCTTCGCTCTCGCCGGCTCGCCGGTACTGAACCGCTTCGAGTAGGTGCGAACCGGTAATCAACTCCTCACCCGCAAGATCAGCGATACTGCGGGCGAGTTTTAGGACCGTTTCCGCGGCTCTTGCAGAAAGCCGTAAGGTTTGCACCGCGTGCAGGTAACTCCGGCGCGCCTCCTTTCCCATCCCGCAGTAGCGGCGCACCCCGCCGGCTGCAAGCTCGGCATTCCGCAGAAATGATTCGCCTTTGTACCGTTCCATGCCGAGATCTACCGCTCGCTGCACCCGCGCTCTGATCTGTGCGCTCGACTCGGCCTCGGACTCAACCAGCTCCGGCGCGTCGGGAATACCCACCGGAATGCGAATCTCGATACGATCGAGTAGTGCCGCCCCAAGCTTTTTCCAGTAGCGATGAAGCTCAGCATTGCTACAGAAACACTCGGTGTCGAACGAACCGAGCTTACCACACGGACAGAGATTGGTGGCGAGAACAATCTGCGAAGCGGCGGGGTAACGATAGCGGTGATCGGCGCGGGTGATGCGGACTTCCCGACGCTCAAGAGGCTCTCGCAACGATTGCAGCGCATTACGGTCGAACTCCGGCGCTTCGTCGAGAAAAAGCACGCCTCGATGGGCCAGCGATACCTCTCCCGGCAGGAGCGCCCGTCCGCCGCCGATCAAGCCCTCGGTGGAGGCGCCATGATGTGGCGCTCGAAACGGTCGTGTTGTAATCAACCCTTGACCGGCCGGGAGAGCTCCGGCGAGTGAGTGAATTCGACTAACCTCTACCGCCTCGCCGTGCGTCAGCTGCGGTAGAATACTAGGCAGACTCCAGGCGCTCATCGTCTTGCCTCCGCCCGGGGGCCCAAACAGCATCACGCTGTGTGCGCCCACAGCGCTTACCTCCAAAGCACGACGGGCGAGCGCGTGCCCCCGCAGCTCACGAAAATCATACCCAAACGACGAAACATCGGCTGCAATCTTTGCCGAAGCTCGCCGGTTCGATACCTGCAGCCGCGCGGGACCAACACGACCGATCTGCAGCATATGGAGGACGCTCGGGAGGTCGCTCAAGGTCTCTATACCGACAACCCCCGGGTGACCGCCTAAGCGCGCCTCGTTCAGATTAGCGTCCGGCACGATGCACCGATCGATTCCCTCCAAGCCGGCGCGCGCCACCGCCGCGAGCACCCCTCTAACCGGGCGCACCCTGCCGTCGAGTTGTAGCTCGCCGAGCACCAAGGTCTTGGCGCCGTCGGATAACGGGACTTGGCACGATGCCGCGAGTACCGCGACCGCGATCGGTAGATCGAATGAAGAACCGGGCTTCCTTAGGTCGGCAGGCGCCAAGTTCACCAAGACTCGGTCGCTCGGGTAGGTGAACTGCGAGTTCTTGATCGCGACGCGCACCCGCTCGCGAGCCTCACGAACCGAACTATCCGGAAGCCCTACGATCTCGGTCCCGGGAATTCCACGGCGAATATCAACCTCTACGGTAACCAGACTGCCGTCGTAGCCGTACGGACAAAATCCCACGATTTGCATGTATCCTCCTACTAGGATACAACCGCGGAATTCGCCGTGCCGCTTCGCTTAACGGAAAAAAAGCCGGCAATTACCGTGCATAACCGACATTACCCCGGCCGAATACTCGCGATGGCGAGCTGAACGAGTTCGTCACAACGCTCGTTCAAGGGATCACCGGCATGGCCGCGCACCCAACTCCAAGTAGGACCAACCGCGGCGTTGAGCTCGTCGAGTCGACGCCACAGGTCTTGGTTCTTCACCGCCTTCTTGGCCGCGGTTCGCCACCCATTTCGTCGCCATCGCTCGATCCAGTCGGTGATGCCGTTCTTTACGTACTGAGAGTCGGTGTGCAGGCGAATGGCCACGGCATTCGCGAAATGCCGGTTACAGAACTGCAACGCTTCTATCACCGCCGTGAGCTCCATTCGATTGTTGGTTGTTTCCGCCTCGGCCCCGAAACGCTCGGTGTTTCGGTTCTCGTCGACGACGACAAAGGCCCAGCCACCCGGCCCCGGATTTCCGTGGCATCCGCCGTCGGTGTACACTTCGATTGTTCGCATTGGGACGTGTTATACCATGGACCGCTCGTGCGTGTCGCGTTGTGGGGTCTCGTCCTCCGCCGGCAGATCGGCGCTACGCACCAGCTCGTACAGAGTATCGACCTGGGTGCCCAACCCGATGAAAAAGTACGCCGGTCGCCCACGATACTCGATCGGGAGGAACGCGAAGCGCCCCTGAAAAGGCAGACTGCCTCCCCCGAGCGCCGAAACCAGCTCCGGATACTCCTCGATCGGACGCTTCACCAGAAGCGCGCGGCGCCCCTGGCGCAATCGCGCAACGATACCGCCGGCATCCGTGATCACACCGCCGCTTCCCTGCTCATTGTCGATGCCGATAGCGTGCTCGAGGCGGTACCCACCGTCGGTGTCGACAAAGATTCCGGCCGCTCTCGCGTTCCATACTCTCGAGAACTCAATCAAGGATTTCAGGATTCCACCCTCGTTGCGTCTGTATCCGAGCAGAAACCGATCGTAATCGATACCGTTGTCGCTGAT
>PUOW01000324.1 GCA_003552185.1 Spirochaetaceae bacterium | reverse complement strand
ATCGTGGTGACGCTGCTGATGCTGCCGGTGGTGCTGCCGCTCGCGGCGTTCACCGCGATTGCGGTGCGGGCATCCGGGCGCGGCCCCATCATCTACTCGCAAACGCGGCTCGGCAGGAACGAGGAGCCGTTCACCATCTACAAGTTTCGCTCGATGATACCCGACGCCGAGCAGAACGGTGCGCAGTGGGCGAGCAAGGGCGATGCGCGGATCACGCCGGTGGGGCAGTTCATTCGAAAAACTCGGCTCGACGAGCTGCCGCAGCTCTACAACATTCTGCGCGGCGAGATGAGCCTGGTGGGTCCGCGGCCGGAGCGGCCGGAGTTTGTGCAGGAGCTCACCAAGTCGATCCCGCATTACCACCTGCGCCACATGGTGAAGCCGGGGCTCAGCGGCTGGGCGCAGGTGCGCTACCGCTACGCCTCAAACGAGGACGACGCCGCGGTGAAGCTGATGTACGATCTGTACTACGTTAAGAACGCCTCGGTGGTGCTCGACATGAAAATCCTGCTCAAAACCGCGGCAATAGTGGTGACACAAGGCGGGCTCTAAGCCGGCGGATTTTCCACAGGATTCCGCAGGCTATATAATACGCGTTACGCGGAGGCTCTTCAGCAATGACACCAAAACATAGAGTTCTAGTAGCGGCTGCGTTGGCGGTGGCCGTTTTGTTTGTGCCGGCCGGTTTGGCTGCCGAGCAGCCCGACGAAGACGATGAGCGCGACGGCTTCTTTGCGGCCGAGACGCATCGTCCCCGAGTTACCACCGATCTACACGACGAGGTCTACGATTATCTGCAGATGTGGGAAGACCGGGGCTACATCCGGCGGCCGCTGCCGTATCTGCGCCCGTATCCGCTGCAGGTCATACAGGATGCGCTCGAGGACGTGGCGGCGCGGGCGCCGCGGCGGCAAGCCGAGCGCGCCGAGGAGTTTATCCGCCAGATCGACCGCGAACCCGGCATCCATCTGCGCGGCTCGCATGTCAGCGAGATTGCCGACGGCGGGAACTATTTCGGCATGACCGGCGGTGAGGTTCAGTCGGCCGGGTACCTGCGCGACAACCTCGCGATATCGGGCCGCATCGGTATGTACTTGATAGACGAGCAAGACGTAACCGACGACGTCTTCCCCACCGGACAACGTGAAGACTACGATTACATGCGTGACGACAGTCGCCTGAACGCGATTGGACGCGAGTATCTTATGACCCCGAGCGTACAGGGCATTACCTCGGTGGGAAACGACAGCATCTACGCGCAGTTCGGTCTCACGCGCGGGAGCTACGGCCCGTTTTACGACTCGGGGATCATTTTGAGCCCCGGCGCACGGCACGCGGGCCAGTACTCGTTTACCTACCGCTCCGATCGCTTTACGTATCAGCATTTCATGCTGTCGCTTGCCGCCAGCAAAGACGACGGCTTTGCGCGCGATCATCGTCAGGACGGTTTTCGCATGGGCCCGAACAAGTTTCTCGTATTTCACGGGCTTACCTTTCACCTTACCGATTGGCTTGATTTCAGCCTGCACGAAAGCATTACCTACGGGCAACGGTTTGACCCCATCTACATGATCCCGACCTCGGTGTTGATCTACAACCAGATCTACTACGGCGAGAAGGACACCGCGTTTATCGGGATGGGCGCCAACGCGCGGCTGCCGTACGACCTCGCCGCCTCGGCGAATGTCTACATCGGCGACCTGAGTTTCAACGACTTGGCTCGGCTAAACTTCGACACGCGCTACAAAGCGGCCGCCCAGGCCGGCGTGCGCTGGACACCGCTTCGCGACATGCTTGAACGGGTGAGTGCCGACTACACCATGGTGCTGCCCTACACCTACACCCACCGCCGTCAGCCCACCGACGACGGAACGGTGTATGAAGCCGACGGCGAGTACACCGATATTCCGCCGGTTAACTATCAAAACTACACCCACCACGGTCAGTCTCTGGTGGACCTTGACCCGAACTCCGACCGCATTCGGCTCCAAACTCGGCTGCGGCCCCATCGCTTTGTCACGGTGAACCTTCACAGTGTGTTCATGCGTCATGCCAACGCCACACCCGAGGGCGCGTACGGCGAAGAAGGCGACGACGACGCGATCAGCGGCGACCGAATCGGCACCTCCGACGGAAGCGTAACCGACGCGGGTTACCGGCGCGGCGGCGAGCATCTGTTCGACGACCTGGAGTTTCTCACGCAAGACACCATTGAGCGCATCATACAGTTGGGGTTCGACACCGAGATCGTGCTTCCTATCGAGGTAGAGTGGTTTGCGCAAACCTCCGGCTCGCCGGGGGTGTTTACGATCGATTTCGGCTACACCTTTGAGTACGGCTGGAATCGCCGCCCGCGCGGGCGCGGCGAGGAGGTGGAGCTGGGTCGCGACGCGGTGGAACGGCTCAACCGGCCGACGCCGAAGTCGGGTAACGAAGGCGCGCGGCACTTCGGCCGATTCGGGTTTTCGGTGGCGTACTGAGTTATAGTAGGGTGGCGAATATGAGGAAAAATCGAATTGCACTACAACTCGCCCTAATGCTGGCGGCGGGGGTGTTGCTACAGCCGGCAGGGGTTTGGGCTTCGGACAATCCTACTCCGCAAGACGCGCAGGAGCTCGAGGAGCCGCGTTCAATCGAGAGCGTCCTCCAAGACCTCCGTGCCGATGTGCGCACCACGCAAAGGCTCAGCGCCGAGCAGGTTCATGAGTTAATGGCGTACGGCGCTCAAGAAGGTCACATGATCTTTGAGGTGCTCAACCAAATGACGATGTACCTCAAGGGCACCAACGCGCGCGCCCAGATCCGCGGTAGCGACCTCCGCGCGGCGGAGTCTACCTTTCGCCTCGGTGATGAACAGATCGATGTGTTGCTGCCGGTGGCGAAGATCGAGCGGGTTGAGCTCGGCTCCACCTTCTCGGGCAGCCAGGCGCCGTTCGATGTGTATCTCAGCGAGGAACACACCGATTTTCTCGATGTCGCGTATTTCGATATGGAAACGCATTTCGGGTTCGCCACGGTTGAGGACGATCTTTTTTCAGACGGCTTCGGCGTGCGCGCTCGGCGTGCGTTCCTACGCTTCCGCATGAGCCACATGGAGCTCGAGGGCGACCGTCGCGTTCGCGCGCATGTGCATCGCTTCCCACGTTCACGAGGCATGCGCTTCGGCGCTATTGAGCTGTTGTAACGCAGGCGCCGCAGGGTACACTGCGCGTATGCGAGTTCTACACCTCATAACCGGGCTGCAGCGCGGCGGCGCCGAGCATATGCTGTACAAGCTGCTGGAAACCGAGGCGCTGCGGCAGGAAACCGCCGCGGTGGTGTCGCTTACGCCCGGCGGCGTGTTCGCCGAAAAGATTGCGGCGCTGGGCGTGCCGGTTGAGCATTTGGGTATGCGCGGCGCGGCCGCGGCGCCGGCGGCGCTGTTTCGGCTGCGCGCGGCGATCAAGCGCCACGGCGCCGACGGGCTGCACTGCTGGATGTATCACGCCGGCGTACTGGCGGCCGCGGCGGCGCGCCTGGGCATGATCGATCTACCGCTGGTCTGGAACATCCGCCACTCGGTGCAGTCGCTCGCCGACGAGAAACGCAGCACGCGCGCCGTCGTTCGCCTCGGCGCGCGCCTCTCGCGCCGCGTCAGTCGTATGCTCTACAACTCGCACACCGCCGCGGCGCAGCACCGGGCTTTAGGCTATTGTGGGGGTGCAACCGAGGTTATTCCAAACGGCTTTGATTTGGAGCGCCTGCGGCCGCGTCCCGAGCTGCGCGAGGCCGCCCGCCGCGAGCTGGGGCTCTCGGAGGACCGCTTCGGGATCCTGCACCTTGCGCGATTTCATCCTATGAAGGATCACGCCGCCTTCCTGGAAGCCGCCGCAATGCTGAGCGCCGACCCGCGCTACGTCTTTATTCTGGCGGGCGCCGGGGTAAGCGGCGACAACGCGTTTTTTCGTAACATGCTCGCCGAGCGCTTTACGCCGGACGCGCGGCGGCGCGTTTTGCTCCTCGGCGAGCGCGACGATCCCGAAGCGCTCCTCAACGCAGCCGACGCGCTTTGCGTATCGTCGGCCTACGGCGAGGGCTTCCCAAACGTGCTCGGCGAGGCGCTTGCCGTCGGCACGCCCTGCGTCGCTACCGCGGTGGGCGACGCCGAGCGCGTTCTCGGCGACGCCGGCACCGTGGTGCCGCCGCGCTCACCCGAGGCGCTCGCCGCGGCGCT
>PUOW01000122.1 GCA_003552185.1 Spirochaetaceae bacterium | reverse complement strand
CCGCCGATCAATAAGTCTTGCTGCAGCTCCAGATTCCAGTCCATGATTCGGTGCACCGGTACGCGCAGCCCTACCTTCGCGTACGGCCCCATGAGAAACTCGAAATCTTCGTCCTCGCTCGGATTGAAGTGAAACACCGGTGAGATACCGGTACCGAACAGAAACGTGGCGTTTTCGTTGGGGAACAAGAAGTTCAATCCCAAGTTCACCGGAATCAGAAACTGCGGCTCGATATCGCCGTTGTCGGAGCGAGTGGTGATGCCGAACGCGGCGCCGGCGTTTATCTCGAGCTGATCCTCGCGCTCAAAGAGGTAGGTGAGGTGGGTCGAGAGAAAACCGGTTTGGTAGCGGTAGAAGATCCCGCCGATTCCGGTTGAAAAAGACGACTGGCCCTGAGCCCCGGGTGCCGCGATCACTAGGGCGGCCGACGCAATCATCGCCGCGGTGACTGCTCGCATCCAGCTTCGCATTCGTGTGCCTCGTGTTCGTTCGCCTCGCATACCGCTACTATACTCCTCGCGGCCATGTTGTGTCACGATCATGCCCGGCCATGATCATCTCGACCGTCGTTCATAATTCTCGGCCGGAAATAGCCTTGACTGCAGCATCGGCGGACCTTACTGCGCGTGCCGGCTTCGGCTCGCTTGCCAAACGCCGTCGAGCAGGAGCTCGTTCGGGCCGAAGCGGGCCTTGTACGCCATTTTGGGGCTCCCGGCTACATAGAACCCGAGGTGCAGATAGCGATTGCGGCGCTGCGCGGCGAGCTCCGCCTCGCGGAGCACCGAGTAGGTTCCGAGACTGCGCTCGGCGTAATCGGGGTGAAACGCGAAGTAAACGCTCGATACCGAGTCGGGCAACAAATCTACCCACCCGACGCCGACCAACCTGCCCGCAAGCCGGTAGCTCATCATGGTGCTTGGTACCGGAGCGCGACAGAGAAACTCCTCGAACGCGGTTTCCGGATCTTGCTGTGTGCGGCCGTGGTGCCGGCGCTGGTACTCGCTGTAGAGCTCGTACGCCTCCTCGGTGTATCGAGGCGCCTCGAGAGCGACGGTGAGATCACGGTTGCGCCGAGCCACGCGGCGCTGTGACTTGGTCGGGCTGAAGGTTGCGGTGGGCAGTCGCAGCGGGATGCAGGCGCTGCAACCGCAGCAGGCGTTTCGATAGAACACCTCGCCGCTTCTTCGCCAGCCCTGTAGCACGAGTTGCTCGTAGAGCTCTCCCGAGAGGCGCCGCGCTCTGAAAGCCTGAGTGATCCAGGTGCGTTGCTCGAGATAGGGGCAGCTTCCGTTGGTGAGCTCGGTCAGCATGACCTGCACCGTTCAAACCTCCAAGCACCGTTCTCGCGCCCATGGTGCGCCCATTGCGCGCCCATTGCGCGCCGATTGCAGATCGCTTGCACGACAACCGCAGCAACACACGCGATCGCGGAAGCATTGCGGGCGTGTTGCGTGAGGTCGGTAGTCACGACGTCACGCCTACGATACTATCATATGCGAAAGGACGGAACCCGCATGGTACCGATCGTGGTGCTCGCTACGCTCATCGTTATCGTCGTGGTGTGGGCGCGCCGCTCGCGCGAGCGGTATCGTCGCGAGCTCGCCGGTGAGATCGCGCCGCTTGCCGAGTTCGCCGAGGCGAAACGGCTCGAGTTCCGGAGGCTCGATGATCCTGGGGTGTTTGAGCTCGCGATACCGGCGGCGGACGGACGCGTGGTGATCCGAGGGTATCGGCAACGCGATCGTGGTGCTCGACTGCGCGGCGTGGTCCGCCACACCGAGCTCGTGTTCGAGGCCGACCGCGGCAATGCGTTGCGGCGCGCGCGGCTCGTGCTGTGCGTGCCTACCGGTGAGCTCGAGCGTATCGGGGCGCGTGACCCGGACGATCGCGTCGGGCGCTTGCTGCTTGTGGAACCCCTGCTGGGGCGCGAGGCGGCGCGGGCGGTAGCCGCGCGCACCGGGATGTTACGCGCGGTCGGAGACGGAGCGGTGCACGGCTTCACGGTCTGGAGCGATCTCGAGGCCGCGCCTCGGCGGGTTCGGGCTGCCGAGGCGGTGAGCCTGGGGTGTCGGGCGGTCGGTGAGGTGGTTGGGGTTCCGGCGGCCGCGCTCGTGACGTTTTCGTCCGACGGGCCGGAGGAGCTCGACGGAATCATCATGCGCGTGCCGGAGTTTGTCGCCGATACCGAACAGCTCGAACAGTTGCAGAAGGCGTTGCTGCGGATGCGCGCGCCGGAGGACGGAGTAGATTGACGGATCCGAGAGACGCACGCTCGGCGGTAGTGCTGGCGGGTGGGCGAAGCTCGCGCATGGGCTTTGATAAGCAACGCCTTGAGCTCAACGGAACTCGGCTCATGGGGTTGATTCTCGAGCGATTACGAGAGATCTTTGACGAGATCGTGGTAGTGACGTCCGACCCGAGCCTTTACCGCAGCGAACCGGCGGTGCGTGCGGTTCAAGATGAGATACCTGGGCACGGTCCGCTCGGTGGGCTGCACGCGGGGCTCAAGCAGATTGGGGGTGCGTATGCGTATCTTATGGCATGCGACATGCCGAATATCGATCCGGCCTTCGTTGAGTTTCTCTACACGCAGGTAGCGGATCGGCGCCCGGACGCTTGCGTGACGCGCTACCGCGATTGGTACGAGCCGTTTCACGCGTTGTACGCGGCCCGAATCGTGGAGCGGCTCGAGGAGTTTCTCTTGGATGGGCGACGCAAGATCGTGCCGTTTCTCTACGAGATCGATTGTCGCTATCTCGATGAAGAGGTGGTTCGTAGGTTTACGCCCGACTGGAGTTTGTTCGCAAACATCAATACGCCCGAGGACCTCTCGGGGCAAATAGAACGGAGTAACGCGACGAGCGGCCTCGGCGGGTGATACTATAACGTTAGATGGTGTTGGAAACGGAGGTGGGTCATGTTTGGTCGAATCGGCCCGATGGAGCTTGTTCTGGTTCTGACGATCGCCTTGATTATATTCGGCCCTTCGAAGTTGCCGGAGATCGGTAAATCGATCGGGCGAGCGATCAATGAGTTCAAGAGCCAGGCAAACAGCATCACGAAAGACCTGGATATCTCGGATATCAACGAGCAGAGCAAAAGCGGCTCAACCGGAAGCGGCTCGGCCGAAAACACCGCAGCCGCCGGCGGAAGCTCCGACACCGGAACAGGTGCCGGCTCCGGCGCGGCGCGCACCGGCGAGAGCTCGGAGAATGCCGAGAACGCGGAGCACGGTCGTGAGGCGTAATCCGGTAGAACGCGGGAGGAAATTCATATGATAGGGCGCTTCGGTGTAGTAGAGTTAGTCTTGATTCTCGTGATCGCTCTTGTGATCTTCGGCCCTAAGAAGTTGCCCGAGATCGGGAAAGCGATCGGTCAGTCTATTCGTGAGTTCCGCAGCAGCACGGCCGCAAAAGATGAGCAAACCGAACGCGAGTCGCAGGCCGAGCAAGCGCGTCTCGCGGCCGATAACCCGGGCCCCGGTAGCGACGCGAATGCCCGCCGCGATTCGGAATCTGTCGAGGCCGAGTCGCGCGATCGGCCCGGTTCATCAAACGGCGGCTGAAGCGGGCGCCGACGCGTATGAGTGAGTCTTCGACCCCAACACACTCGGAACACCAGGCGGAGTCCGGCGGCGAGGATCAGCCCGTAACCGGTGAACTCACATTCGTCGAGCATCTTGAAGAGCTTCGCAAGCGGCTGTTCATCGCGGTGCTCGCGGTGGTGATCGGGGCAGGGGGATCCTACGCCTTCATCGACGAGATCGTAGCGGTGCTGGAGCTCCCGGCGGGCGATCTGGAGTTCATTTATATCAGCCCACCGGAACTGTTCGTCACCTATGTGCGCGTTGCGGTGATCGCGGGACTGGTTGTCGCCTCACCGGTGGTGCTGTTTCAGTTGTGGCGTTTCGTGGAGCCGGCGCTGGAGAAGCGCGAGCGGCGCTACCTGCTGTTTGCGTTGTTGATGGGGATCGTGTTTTTCGTGGTCGGCGCGGTGTTTGCCTACACCACCGTTCTCCCGATCGCGATCGATTTTTTCGCGGTGCGCCTCGCGAGCGAAGGCATTCTCCCCACGTTCTCGATCGCGTACTACATCGGCTTCGTGACCTCAACGCTGCTTGCGTTCGGTATTGTGTTTCAACTGCCGTTGTTTGTGCTGCTCTTGGCCTCGCTGGGCCTGGTAACGCCCGCGTTTCTGCGCAAGTATCGCAAAATTGTGGT
>PUOW01000282.1 GCA_003552185.1 Spirochaetaceae bacterium | reverse complement strand
GCGCTCAAGGAGCAGATCGAGGCGAGCGGGTTTCGCAAGTCGTGCGCCGCCATCCCGAGGAATCGGTTCTTCAGGTTGTTGAGCTTCTCGAGCTCGGCGTTCTTTTTCTGGAGCTCACGGTTTAGGTTGCTGAACTCGTTGTTCATCTCCACAAGATTCTGCCGGAGCGCGGAGCTCTCCCCGCCGTCGAGCTCGCCAACCGCGAGTACGAGTTCGTCGAGGTCTATGAAGCGAAAGTAGTAGGTCTGGGGGAGCCCTTCAGCAGTCGAGAAGTTCAGCATCTGCCGCGTGTCTTCGCGTTGTAGTATTTCGCTCAACTCGGGCGCGTGGCCGAACTCTACGAGCAGGTCGGCGAAACGCTTGCCGACGGCGTGCTCGTCGATCTCGCGCTTCACGGTTTTGTTGGCGTCCCGTACCCACCCGTCGCGCGTGAGCAACAACACCGCCGCCGGCGCGTCACGCAAGAGGTACTCCGCGAGCGCGTCGTTTATTCTGGTTTGTTCTATTCCGGTTTGTTCAGCCGATTCCTGCCTCTGCCTCATGCGCCCCGTACTCCGCAAGAAAGCTTTCAAGCTCGGTGATCGAAGGAAGATAGATGAGCCCTTCGTAGCGCTCGATGATCTCGGTGCCGCCCCAGAGAAAGGCCTGTCCGCCGAGGAGAACGTGAAGCGCCGGAAACTCCGATCGAATGTCCTCGACAATCGCGTGGAGTTTAGCGATCGTGGCGGCGTTGCTCACGGAAAGTCCGAGGAGATCGGGCTTCTTGTCGGCGATCATAGCCTTTAGATCCGGAAGCGGCGTATTGGCACCGGTGAAGTACCCGTCCCACCCGTTTAACTCGAAGATATCGGCGACCATCTTGCCGCCGATCTGGTGAAACTCATTGGCGACGCAGGAGATGACGGCGCGTTTTCCGGTGTGCTCCGCACCGAAGATCTTGGGATATACGAGCGGCAACAAGCTCTCGACAATCGAGGTCGCCATGTGCTCGACCGCGACCGAGATCCGGTTCTGCTCCCAAAGCGAGCCGACCTCGTACATAGACCGCTGAAACAAATCGAGGTACAAATCGCGCACCGAAATCTCGGCTTGAAGAAGCTCTATCGTGATTTCTCGCGCCGCGGCCCGGTCTCCGCTTAGAAGACTGTCAATAAACCTCCGGTAGGTTTCGGGACTTATTGTCATAACACGCTCAAACATATGGCAAGCGAACACCTGCGTCAAGTGCGGCGGAGAACGCGGGGATGCGCAGCGCTTTGCGTAGAAACACTTATAATATGGTAAAAACCCAGTAAAAGGGTAAACTACTTTTCAGCTTTTTACACGAGAAATTTGGAAATAACCTATTACAGCGTATTGCGCAATCAACGAACTCTGCATAGTATCTCCAAACAGGGAGAATAAACCATGCGGAAGAGTATCGTAACAGCACTGACGGTCTTTGTTCTGTTAGTTGGCGTCGGCTCGGCCACGCACGCGCAAACCTCTGTGGGCACGCGTGCCGGGTACCGACTCGATCGGCATATCGGGGCGTACATCGAGGCGAGTCCCGTGGCGGTGACCACACTGAGTCTAGAGGGCAGTATCGAGTTTCCTGCCGACGACTTTCGGGTGGCGTCGCTCGGGCTCATCAATCGCTGGTACCCGTTTGATTTCGGCGATCTCGGTATCCCTGGCCACCCCCGAGACAGGAGAAACTTCGGTCATCAGTTCTCACCGTATTTCGCCGGGGGTGTCTTAGCGTATTTCGATATCGAAGATCCGATAGACAGCTTCGAAAGCTACATGATCATCGTGCCGGTGGAGATAGGGTTGCGCTGGTACCCGTTTCGGACCTTCGTGCTCTCGCAGCGCCTGATCTACGACAATATCTTTGTTGAGGTGCCGCTGCGCTACAACTGGAACCTAAGCGACTTTCTCGACCTCGACGGCTACTCAGACGACTGGGACGATCAGCTGTCTCAGGTGGTGTTCGGGTTCGGCGTCGGCTACACGTTCTAAAGGAGGCCATCGTGAGTAGACAACGCCTAAAACCGTATTTGTTCATTTTTGCCGTGGTGCTTGTGACGGCCTCGTTCCTGGCGGGCTGCGCAACGGTGGACGAAGTCACGATAGACACTGTCTCTGATACCAATCACGTTATGCAGATTCCCCGTCGAATAAACCAAGACGACTGGCGTCCGGAGCCGGGCACTCTCATGTATCAGTCGCAGGAAGCGGTCTTATATACCGAGCTCGGCAGCCGCTTCTACAACCTCGGCGAGTATGGCGTAGCGGCCGATTACTTTGAGCGCGCGCTTGAGTTCGACAACCGCAAGAGCAAAGCTCATTATGCGCTTGGACGGATGGCTTACGAAGACGGCGAGTTCGTAGACGCGCTGTATCACTTCCAACAAATTCGCCGACGCGAGCAGATCGCGCCATACGACATCGACTACCACATCGCCGCGGAGATGATCCTCGAGTTTTTCCCTTTTCAGGCGAAGATTACCTCGATAGATCCGCATCAGTTCACGAGCGACACGCCGGTGGTCGGAATCAATCGCGGTTACGAGCACGGTGTCCGTGAAGGCATGGAGTTCAACGTGTTTCGCGTGGGCAGCGCGATTCGCGATGTTGAATCAGTTGAAACGATCGGCGAACAGCGCACGCAGATTGCGCGAGCTGTCGTGGTTCGCGTTGAGCCACGAATGGCGCATGTGGAGCTCCATGACCAGGAAGAAGGCCTGCTCGTTCAGATCGATGATCTACTCGAGACCGATTATCTCTCGCAGGTGCCGGAGACGTTGCCGGACGCCGGCACGTTTGGAGGTGGAAACTAATGAAGCGTACGGTTCTCTTGATAGTTCTCTTTACTGTGTTGCTCGGCCCGGCGCTAACGGCGCAGCAGGCCGGGCGTGAACTCACTACTCTAGACCGGCCCTCGGCGCGTGCAATGCGGCATTACGAGCGCGCCTTGCGACAGTACTTCAAGCACGATTACGAGGGCGCAATAGCAACCGCGAAGGACGGGCTCGAGCTGGAGCCTGAGTTCGTGAGGCTGCAGTGGCTTCTCGCAAACATCTATCAAAAAGCCGGGCGACTGGGGAGCATGTTCGAGGTAATGGATCAGCTCGCGGTACGCGAACGCATGGAGTCCGAGTACGTCAACGAGCTCGTGATCGATCGCTCGGTAGGCTACGTGCTCTCGAGCGATCGCGACCGCGTCACGGTGGACGTAAGCGAAGCCGAAGGCTTCGAGATCGGAGATCGGCTCGTTGTGTACGAGGAAGGTGTTATTCTCACGCACCCGGTCACGCTCGAGATCGTTGATGTCGACCGCCCGAGCGTTGGAATGGTAGAAATCGTAGACCTGCGCGAAAACTACTCGATCGCATCGATCGTCGACGCCGATATCCCGATCGAACGCGGAATGCGCGTCATCGACGAGGCCGATCATCGCGAGATTGAGGTGGTCGACGGCATGGAACGCGGTCGGCGGGTGCTCGAGGAAGGCTACGCCGAGATCGCGCTAACCGAAACTTACGACGGTAGCGCGCTGTCCGGAGCGGAGGGCTTCTTCGCCGACTCGGCCGGAGGGCGTTTGTTTGTGGCCGACACCGGCAACGACCGAGTACTTCGCTTCAGCGCTCAAGGCGATTTTGAGCAAGCGTTCGGCGTAACCGGAGGTGGGGAAGGACAGTTTCGCCAACCGGTTTCCCTCGCTATGGTAAACGGTGGCCTCGTGGTGGTGGACCGGGCGAATCACCGCGTACAGCGCGTAGATCCCGACAGTTTCGAGGATCCCGTTATCGCGGGCAGCCGCGGAATCGAGACGGTAGGGCTTTTCACCACACCGCAGAAAGTTGTGTCGGACGGCGACGAGGTCTTCGTGCTCGATACCGGCAACAACCGCCTGCAGGTGCTCGATTCCGAGCTCGAGTTTAGCGACGACACCGTCACCGACGACGCCGTCGCCAACAGCCCGGTGTCGTTCACGCTCTCGGACGCGGCCATCTACCTGCTTGATGCGGCCGACGGTGTGCTGCACGAGTTCCAACGCGACGCCCCTTACAACTACGACGGCGCGCGCGATCTGCCGGATGAGCTACAAGGCCGTTCGATCGTAGACCTGCATTATTTCTCCTCCGGTGGGGACGACTACATCGCGTTTGCGCTCGACCAAGACGACGAGGTTGTGATTCTAAACGCCGAGACGCTTTCCGTTGCTGCCGAGCTCG
>PUOW01000178.1 GCA_003552185.1 Spirochaetaceae bacterium | reverse complement strand
GCCGGCGGCAGTATCTCGATCGTGGGAAACTCGAGCGCTTCGGCGCCTTCGGCCCGAAGCATACGCGAAAACTCCCCGGCCTGCGCGCGCGCGCGCGTGACGAGAACCCGCAGTCCGGCAAGCGGCCGCGACTCGGCCCAGGACAGCGTCTCGCCGAGCGAGGCTACCTCGCCGAGCACAACCACCGCGGGGCTGCTCAGCCCGGCCTCACGAACACGCTCGGCTACATCGCCCAGCGTTGCAAACAGCGAGCGCTGCGTAGCACAGGCGCCGTTCTCGATCACCGCGACCGGCGTTTCGGCGGCGCGCCCGTTCTCGGTCAGAATCCGGACAATCTCTGCAAGCCGCCCCATCCCCATCAACACCACCAGCGTCTCGCGTGCGCCGGCCAGGTGCGCCCAGTCCACCTGCGTTTCGAGCTTCTCCGGGTCCTCGTGTCCGGTTACCACGGTCACGCCGGCGGCAAGCCCACGATGGGTAACCGGAACCCCGGCATACGCCGGCGCGGCGAGCGCCGAGCTTATCCCCGGGACGATCTCGAAGCGCAGACCGGCCTCGCAAGCCGCGAGCGCCTCCTCGCCGCCACGCCCGAACACAAACGGATCGCCGCCTTTGAGACGAACAACGCGTGCACCGGCCGCAGCTCGCCGGACCAAGAGCGCGTTTATGTCGTTTTGCGACATGCTGTGATGATCGGGGCATTTGCCGACGTAAATGCATTCGGCGCGTCGGGCGTACTCGAGCACCGCGGGGTCCACGAGCCTATCGTAGAGCACCACCTCGGCGCGCTCGAGTACCTCAACCGCGCGACAGGTCAGCAGGCCGGGGTCGCCCGGCCCCGCCCCCACAAGCGAGATCAAGCCGCGCTCGCGGTCGGTACCCTCATGAAGCTTCGAATCGCCTCCCGAGCTCATGCGTTTTCCACCTCTCGTCGTGCCTCCGCGATGATCTCCTGCGCGCCGGCCTCGATCAGCCGCTCGGCGAGCCTGCGCCCCAACTCCTCCGGCTCGGGGGCCGGGCCCTGATCTCGATCGCGCACGATGCGGGTGCCGTCGAGCGACCCGGCGAACCCGGTGAGCTCCACGGTACCGGACTCCTCGCTGAACACGCCGTGCGCTCCGAGCGGCACCTGGCAGCCGCCTTCCAAGCGCGCGAGAAACGCGCGCTCGGCGCGCACCTCGGCGTCGGCACCGGTATCGCGCAGAACCGCGAGCGCCTCGCTCAAACCGTGGTCGGCGGCGCGCGTCTGCACCGCGAGCGCTCCCTGGCCGACCGCCGGGACGAAGCGTGCGGGCTCGAGGGACTCCGAGATCTCGTGCTCACGCCCCAGCCTCAGCAGCCCGGCGGCGGCGAGAATCGCGGCATCGACAGTACCGTCGCGCACTTTCGAAAGCCGTGTCTCGAGGTTCCCGCGCAGGTTCACTACCTCGAGGTCCGGCCGCAGATGCCGCAGCAGCGACGTCCGGCGCAGGCTACTCGTCCCGACCACTCGGCCGGGCGCGAGCTCCGCGAGGCGCTCTCCGCCGCGCGACACAAACGCGTCGCGCGCGTCGATACGCGTCGGGATCGCCGCGATCATGAGGTCCGGTTCCATAACCGATGGCAGGTCCTTCATGCTGTGTACCGCCACCATTACCTCGCCGTTCCGCAAAGCCTCCTCGAGCTCACCGGTGAACACGCCGGCGCGACCGAGCTTCACGATGCTGGTGTGCCGGTCACGGTCGCCGTATGTCACGATACGCTTGAGCCGCGCGTTGCAATCGGGCCGAAGCTCGCGCAGCCTCGCGGCCACCCAAGCGGCCTGGCGCACCGCGAGCTCGCTGCCGCGCGTACCGATCACCAGCTCCTCGAGCCGGCCGAGATCGAACCCCGTACGGCCCGCCGCGCTACCCACAGCCGGCCTCGGCCTCGGCCTCGGGCTCGGGCTCGATCGGGCGGCCTTCGTGGGGCGGTGAACCGTAAACTGCCTCGACGGAACTCGGCTCCGCCCCCGCGGCCGCGTTGGGCGTCAGCTGCGACTCGAGCTCGGACGCGAGCCCAAACAGCTCGACCGCAACCTCGGCGTACAGCCGCGCCTCGCCGCGTAGATCCTCGCCGCTTTGGCGCTTGAGGCAACTAATCGGCCGGTTCACGAGTTGCTTGACGATGCCTTGCCCCATCTCACGCAACACCCGACGGCGGCGCTCGGCGCTATCGGCATCGGGGCCGCTTTCGAGGCGATTGAGCGCCCGTTGTAGCTCGCGCTCGAGCACCTGCTCGCCGCGCTGCTGCAGCGCCGCGACCGTGGGAACCACCCAGCGCGACTCGAGCCACGCCAAGAACCGCGGCAGCTCCTCATTGATCATCGCCTCGGCCTGCGCAAGATGCTCGGCGCGCGCGCGCCTGTTCTGCTCCGCGATCTCCTTGAGATCGTCGATCGCGTAGAGCGCCAGACCCGGCAACTCGCGGGCCTCGCGATCCACATCGTGCGGCATCGCCAAGTCCACCACCACGAGCGGAACGGCGTCACGCGACTGCGCCGGCCCGTGAAGCATCTCGAGATCCAGCACGCTTTCCGGCGATCCGGTGGCGCAAATAACGGCATCGGCCTCGAGCAGCACCTCGGCGAGCGCCTCGAGCCGAGCCGTGTGCGGCCGCGGCGGACCAAACTTCGCGACGACCTCCTCGGCGAGCGCGAACATTCGCTCGCTGCTGCGGTTCACGATCGTGATGCGCCGCACGCCGCGCGCGCACGCATTCTCGACCGCGAGGCGCGCCATGACCCCGGCGCCCACAACCACCAAAGCGCGTTCGGCGAGGCTCGGCAGCTCGGCCGCGCAAACATCCACCGAAAGCGAACTCAGCGACAGCGGATACCGGCCGAGCTGTGTCTCGGTGCGTATGCGCTTACCGACGCGGATCGCCTCGGTGAAGAGTTCATTCAAGACCGCGCCGCCGGTACCGGCCGACAAGGCATCGGCGTAGCAGTCTTTCACCTGGGAGAGGACTTGGTCCTCGCCGATCGCGATCGAGTCGAGCCCGGCCGCAACGCGGTAAAGATGCCGCGCAGCGTGCGTTCGGGTTCGCAGGTACAGCTGCGGCCGTAAGACCTCGACCGCGACGCCGCAGCGATCGGCGAGCACCGCGGTCAACAACTCGAGCCCCGAAAGGCGCTCGCGCAAAACCGCGTAGATCTCGAGGCGATGACAGGTGCAGAGCACCGCGCACGACTCCACAGCCGGGCTACGTCGTAGGCTACGGAGGAGATCGGTGACCTCATCGCGCGCCGGGGCGGCACGCTCTCGAAGCGCCTCGGGAGTTGTTTCGTGGTTCATTCCGACTACAGCGATCAGCATTGGCTACATCCATGACGATAACCGAGGAACGCGGAAATCGCAAGACGGCGAGAAACGCCCGAGGAACGGCATCGCAAGACGGGTTTGCTCCTGCCGCGCCCGGGGTGTATCATCGGCAGCATGATCTCAGATACGCCCGATACCGGCAACACCGCACGTGGGCGCGGCTACCGAGCCACCCTTGCTGCGGTGTTTTTCGCCGGCTTCTGTGTGTTCGTTACGTTGTTCACCTCGGTCACATATCTGCCGTTATACGTACGGGAGCTCGGCGGCGGGCCGGCACTCGGCGGCTTGCAGAACACGGTGTTCTTCTTTTCAGGTGTGCTGCTGCGGTTTTACCTCGGGCCGCTCGCCGATCGACACGGTCGGCGGATACCGCTGTTGATCGGCACCGTAGTCTCGGCAACCGCACCGCTCGCGTTCGCCGCAGCCGGGAACATCCCGCTGTTGTTGCTCGCGCGCGTCTACCATGCGATCGCACTCGGCGCATTTCTCTCGGCGGCGAGCTCACTCGTTGCAGATTGTGCGCCTGCGGCGAAGCGCGGCGTGTATATCGGGGCGTATCGGTTCATCGTCACCTCCACCATCTTGCTGGGGCCGCCGATCGCCGAGTATGCCATCGGTGCGGTGGGGTTTCGAGGCTGGTTTCTCGCCGGCGCCGCGGTCCATGCGCTTGCAATTCCAGGCATCGCGCTTATGCGCGTTCCACGCCTCGAACGGCTCCTGCAAAGCGACATCCGCGGCGGTTTTATGCGCGTTTTTCGAACGCCGGCCGTGGGAGGCGTGCTGAGCGGCATCGCGCTTCTGACGTTGGTATATAGCGCGATCCTGACCTACCTACCGCTCTCGGCCGAGAATGTGGGACGCACCGCGGGCCCCTACTTCAT
>PUOW01000392.1 GCA_003552185.1 Spirochaetaceae bacterium | reverse complement strand
GATAGCGCGCACTTTCGCCGGCAACTCGAGCAATCTGCTCCAGGAGGAACGCCGTGACCTCCGAACACCGCGAAGTGATGCACCGCAAGTACCGTATGCTGCTTCAGTTTCTCGAGGATTTGCGTCCGTACGCCGCGCTCGACCGCGCGGCGCGGCGGAAAGAGCACTACGCGATCGAGCGACTGCTACAGCTCCTCTGTGAGTCCTCGGCCGACCTTGGCCTGCAGATGCTCAAGGCGCGCGGTCGGCACCTCGCCGCGAGTTATCGCGAGATATTCTCCGCGCTCAGGGCGCACCTGGAGTTACCGGAGGAGCTCTCCGATCGTCTGATGGACGCGTGCGCGATGCGCAATGTTCTGACCCACCTCTACGACGCGATAGACCACGAGCGCGTAATCGACGCCGTAGAGCCCGCGCTCGAGCTCTACGAGCAGTACGCCGAATGGGTAGCGGCGCGGATTACGTGACCCCGATTTGCTCCAGGCGGAGCTTCGGCAGATAGCAACCCGGTCTCGGGATGAGTCTCGAAACACCGAACGCTCGGGAATTCCGTTCTTCTTAAACGGGCCGCTCTTCCCCGGTGAACTGGAAGAGCTTGGGGATGCACCGCGCCGGCGCTACAGCAACTGGATCGGCTATTTCCACGAAAACGAGGTGCAGAAGGGCCGCCTCCTCGCCGAGGAACTTATCGCCGCAGCGCTCGAGCACGATCGAGTCGCGGGCGACGGCACTGTTCAGGTAGTGGGGATCGGCGGCGACGCCGGCTGGTTCGGGTCGCAGTTGCGCGAGGAGGGGCTTCGGCAGGCGGTTGCGGCGCATCCTGCGGCGCGGCTGCAGCAAACGGTCCCGACGCTCTGGACTTCGGGCGAGGGCCGGGCGATGACGCAGCGCTTGCTGCAGCGCTACCCCGAGGTGACGGTGGTCTGGGCCGCCAGCGATCAGCTTGCGCTCGGAGCGGCGGAAGCGCTCCGCGAGTTCGGGAGAGAGCCGGGAGAGACCGCGTTCGTCGGCGGGTTGGACCTTTCGCGCGTGGGTCTCGAGGCGGTGAAGGGTGAGACCTTGACCGCCACCGTCGGCGCTCCCGCGCTGGTCTGGACCGAGGTTCTGGTTTACCTGCACGACTACCTCCGTGGGGTCGATTTTGTCGATCAGGTGGGAACCGAGATCCTGTTCGAGCCGCATCTCGCCGACCGCGCCTCGGCTTCGTTATTCGCCGAGTTGCCCGAGCTGTACGACCGCATCGAGTATCGCGCGTTCTCGATGTATCACAACCCGAACCTCGAGCAGTACGACTTCAGTCTCGAGCGCTATCGCGAGAAGAGCGCTGCGGCGTCGGGAGGGCGGTGATGAAGCTCGGGTTTAGCCGCATCGCGATGCGGCATCTGCTTGCTATCGTTGCGGTTAGCATCGCGTTCTCGGTTGCCGCCACAACGTATCAGGTCTACAGCCAGTTTGCTCGCGGCCGCGAAGCACGCGATGAGGTGTTGCAGACCGTGCGCCGAAGTTACCTGCGGCCGCTCGCCGCCGGGCTGTTCTTTTTTGACGAGAGGCAACTCGAGTTGTTGACCGAGGGTGTTGTGCTGCTGCCGTACGTAGACGCGGTCAGCGTGATGGAGTATCGCGGCGACGAACGCGTCGAGGTTGCGTCCGACGGAGCAGACGAGACCGAGAACGGCGCACGGCACGTCTATCCGCTGGTGCACGAGTACGAAGGCAGCCGGCGCGAGATCGGAGAGCTGCGGGTCGTCACGAGCCTCGAGGAGTTGCGCCAGGAGCTTGCCGAGCAGGCGGTCTTGATGGCGGTCGCAAATCTGCTCAGTATTCTCGGCTTCGCGGTTGTGGTTCTGATCGTGGCGCAACGGATGATCTTTCGGCATCTCAAGACCATCGCCGGGTTTCTCGACAACCTCGACCCGAAGCACGATTCCCGGCGGAAGCTCGGGCTGTCCCGAGCCGAGCGTCTCGATCGTCCCGACGAGCTCGACGAGATCACCGAGGCCATCAACGCGATGCTCCATCGGCTCGATAACACCTTAACCGAGCGAGATACCTTGGTGCAGGAACTCTATCATCGAACCAACAACACGATGCAGTCGGTGCGTTCAATTTTGAATCTTCAGAGTGCCAAGGACCGAGGCAACGAGCGCTTTCAGGAGCTGGTACGCGATGTAGACAACAGAATCCTCGCGATGGCTATGGTGCATCAGAAGCTCTACCAGTCGCAGAGTCTTTCGCGGATCGGCATGCGCGACTATCTCAGGGAACTAGCGCATGAGACGCACCGTAGCTTCGGGCCGCAGGCGGAACGGGTGCGGCTCACGGTTGAGGTCGACGAGATAGCGCTCCTGATCGACAGCGCAATTCCGTGCGGTATCATCGTGACCGAACTGCTCTCGAACGCGGTGCGTCACGCCTTTCCCGGCAATCGCGAAGGAACGGTGGATGTCGCGCTGCGCCGAGTTGAGCCGTACCGGTATCGGCTTACCGTAACCGACGACGGCGTCGGCATGAGCGAGGACCTCGATCATCTCAGAGGAGACACGATCGGGCTGCCGTCGGTGGTCGAGATCGCGCAGAAGCAGCTCGGCGGCGAGGTGAGCTGCACCGGAACCGACGGCGTGTCCTGGAGTATTGTCTTCGCAGACGATCTCTACTTTGAAAGGGTTTCGCATGAGTGAGCATCGCGGAGATCGGCCTGGGGCGGCGCGGGTGCTGATTGTGGAAGACGAAGTGCTCATGGCGATGAGCCTTGCGATGGATCTGCGTAACGCGGGCTACGAGGTAGCGGATAGACTGCCGTCCGGCGAGGAGGCGGTAGAGTTCATGCGCACGAGCCCGGCGGAGGTCGTGATTATGGATATTCGCCTCACCGGGGAGATGGACGGCATCGAGGCCGCGGCGCAGATTCGCGAGTTCAGCGAGGCACCGATCGTGTTTATGAGTGGGTACGCCGACCGAGAACACGACCCGGCGGTCGCGCAGGTGCGCCCCGCGGGCTTTATGATCAAGCCGGTCTCGTTTCCACGGCTCCGCGACCTCTTGGCCCGCGTAACCGAGACCGACTCAGGGCGACAGGCCTGAGGACGCGCGCGCGGCAGAAGCAGGCGCGACGAGCGCCGCGGGGCGGCGGCCGCCGGCGAGCAACGGAACGCGCCGGCCGGCCTGGCGACCCGCCCCGGCCCCGCCGGCGGCGCCGTGGGATCCCGCCGCGCCGAGCGCGCCGCAGGGCGGCGGGTTACCCGCTTTCGGTGCCGCGGCGCAGCATCGTCTTCACGCGCTCGCGCACGGTGTTGATGTCGCTGAGGTCCATCGGGAGAATCACGTCGGTGCTCTGCTTGCCGAGCTTCTCGAGCTCCGCGATATAGGCTTCCGAGATGCGGAGCACCAGCGCTTCCTGTCCCCCGTCGGTCTCGAGCGCGCCGGCGACCTGCCGGATGCTCTCGGCGGTGGCCTTGGCGAGCGCGCGAATTTCGGAGGCGCGCCCCTGCGCTGCGTTCACGCGGCGTTCCTTCTCGCCTTCGCTGCGGTTGATGGCCTCCTCCATCACTCCTACCGAGTAGTTGATCTTAGACTCCATCTCGCCCTGGCTGCGCGCGATCGCGGCGCGGCGCTCACGCTCGGCGCGGACTTGAATCTCCATCGCGGTGAGGATGTCGTCGGGGACGGTAATGTTCTGGATCTCGTAGCGCGTGATCTTGATGCCCCAAGGGTCGGTGGCTTCGTCCACCGCCTGCATGATCTCGTTGTTGATCTGCTGCCGTTCCTCGAAGGTCTTGTCGAGCTCGAGCTTTCCGATTACCGAGCGCATCGTGGTCTGCGCAAGCTGCACCGTACCGTAGCGGTAGTGGGTGATGCCGTAGCTCGCCTTCACCGGGTCGACCACGCGGTAGTACAGCACGCCGTCGACCTCGATCTTGACGTTGTCCCAGGTGAAGCACGGCTGCGTCGGCACGTCTACCGCATGCTCCTTGAGGCTGTGGTGATAGCGCACGCGATCGATGAACGGCACGAGCACGTGAAACCCGGCGTGATAGGTGTGCACGTACTTGCCGAGGCGCTCGATCACCATCGCGGTCTGCGCCGGCACGATTCGGATACTGCGCACGAGGCCGACGAGCACGATAAGACCCAACAGCCCGAAAACAATAATGATAGGTGCCAACGCGATCATGCCCGGCCTCCTTCAGACTGGTTTTGCGAACTCTGCCGGCCGCGAGCGCGCTGCGCGCGGCTGTGCCCTGAGTCGCCGGCCTC
>PUOW01000098.1 GCA_003552185.1 Spirochaetaceae bacterium | reverse complement strand
GACGAGTTCGAGCAAGTATCGGCCGTCGTGCGGAACGACGTCGCGTATCTGCGAGATCTCGTGCCTGAGTTCGATTTCACCGACGCCTCGGCGATCGCGGCGTTTGTGCTTCCTGAACTCTACGAACCGCTCTCGGAGCAGTATCAACGAATTCGCACCGTCTGGGACGCGATCGATCGACTGCGCGCGCGCGAGCGCCCCGACCCGCCCGATGCCGGTCGCGTCGGGAGAACCATCGAGTACCCGGCGCGCGATTATCCTCGGGTACTGTTCGAACGCATTCAGTTCTCGGTCGGCGAACGCGCCGCGCGCGATCTCTACGAGCTCACGGTTGCGGCGGTCTCGAGCGAGCCGCCGCTCGTGGACGACCCCACTACGGTTCGGTTCGCGCGATACGACGGTGAGCGCGAGATCGAGGCCGGCGGGATCCTCGATATGCGCGGCGGCTCGGCAGAGGAGCTCGAGATCACGAGCGCGATGAGCGGCTTCGAGTTTTCGCTCGGCCGGAGGTCCGGAATCGTCTCTATCGAGGAAGCCGCGGGTCTATACGACCTCGAGACGGATCTGCGGCTGCCACGCTCGGGGGCTCCCCGCGGCGCGGTGCGCCTCGGGATCGAGGAGCTTGCGCTCGAGGTCCCCGAGGACGATACGATCGCGTCGTTGGCGCGCGAGATCCTGTACTCGGTACCTCGCGTTTCGGTGGATATCGAGTTCGGCTCCGACGGCAGGGTCCGCGCTCACAGCAATCTCGACGGCCCGTTCCGGACCGAGCTTCGCGGGTTTTTCGAGGAGCGACGCAACGAGCTGCAGCAGCGCGTTGAGGATGAGCTCGAGCGCAGGCTGCAGGACGAGATCTCACGACGCGAGGATGAGCTCGCTGAGTTACAAAGATACCGGGAAGAGATTGGAGGTTACGTAGCGCGCGTGCAAGAGTATCGCGCCGAGGTCGCGACGTTACGCGACCGGCTCGAGAACCGCACCGCGGAGCTGCGCGAAGAAGCCGAACGGCGGGTACGCGACGCCGCCGAGGAAGCACGCCGCGAGGCCGAGGAGCGCGCCCGCGAGGAAGCCGAGGAAGCCCGCCGCGAGGCCGAGGAACGCGCCCGAGATGAGGCCGAGCGACAACTCGACCGCGCTCTCGACCGTTTCCGCTGAGCGCGCGCACCGTCTGCCGTCGCGCGACCGTCTGCCGTCGCGTGACCGGCAGCCGGCCGCGAACCTGTGAAGGAGTCTGCGTAATGACCGACAGAGTGAAGCTACTACTGAAGCAGAAATACGGCCTGGTGCATGTTCCGAATCATCACAAGGTCAAGGACTGGTTCGCGGCTCAGAAGCGCGAGCAAGCCGCCGGCGCCTCGGCCGAAGACGCCGGACTGGCGGCGGCCCGCGCCGTCTTTCCCTACGAGTGCAAAGAACACGCCGTCTACGACGGGCCTCGAATTGAAGCGATTCTCGAGGAGTTTCGATAGCCGCCATGAGCTCGGTACTTGCACTCGGCAGGCCGCTTCTCGACCTTCACCTCGAACGGGGTGACGCGGCGGTACGAACGCTCGAACGAGCACTGCCGCGAGACGGCTCGGTTTTTGACGAAGGGGGACTGTTGAGCAGCCCCGAAACCGCACGCGTGGCGAGGCTCCTGCGGCGCGACCCACACCTCAAGCACGGCGTGCTCGGTGGCGGCGCCTACAACACGCTGCGGCTGCTCGCCGAACTCGGTACCGATTGCGGCTACTGCGGTGTCGTCGGAAGAGACGCTGCGGGCAGAGCCTTTCACGGCGAGCTTCGGTTCCTCGGCGTGCGCAATTACGTCGCGGTGGCGCCGTCGTTTTCTACCGGGTTCTGCATCCGCGTCGCCGATCGTCCGCCGCTGGTTGGCCTCGGCGCCGCCGGACGCCTCTCGAGCCGACACCTGCCGATCACCGCGCTGCGATCCGCCGATCTGCTCTACATCGAAGGGTTCCTGTTGCCCAACCAACGGCTGATCGAGTGTCTGCTCGCGCGTGCGCTGCGCGGGTCGCGACCACCGGCCGTCTGGGTTGACCTTGGCTCGCCGCACGCGGTGCACGCCGCCTCCGATGCGGCGCTGGAGTTGCTCGCGCATCACGCCGAGGTGGTGCTGGGAACCGCAGCCGAGTGGCGTGCACTGGCTCAGCATCCACCGGTGCACCGCTCGATCGTAGAGCGCGGCGCACTATGCTGCGAGAAGCACGCGGCCGAGGGGGCCGTGCTTAAGCAACACATGCTCGAGATCAGCGAGGCGGCGCCCGCGGTGCCTGCTCGCGACCCTACCGGCGCGGGCGATATCCTGGCTGCAGTGTTGATGTACGCTCTGGGCGCCCACCCTACCCCCGAAGATTCGCAGCTGCGCCGTGCGCTTCGCGTGGCGGTTCAGGCCGCCTCGGCCTCGGTAGCATGCCGCGGCGGCAGGCTCGATCCCTGCGATCGGGTACTTCTAATCGGCAGATGACGTGCTCGTCAGGCTCATTCGGAGCGCAGGCCCACTCTGTGGGCAGGTGCACTCCGTAGCCAGGCTCACTCCGTGGGCAGGCGCGGGACAAGCTTGTTGAGAACGCCCAGCACCAGCTCGGTATCGGCGTCGTGCAGCGCGGCGCTGCGCTCCTGAAGCGTTCGGTACAGCGGGGTTTCGGGTTCAATGCTCAGATACGCGAGGAGCTCCTGCAACCGTGCTCGCAGCGCCTCCTGTGTTCCGGGCGCCGGGGGCGTGCTGCGCGGCCGGCGAGATACGGCCCGCCCCGAGAGCTCGTATGCGTACACCGTAACCGCTTGGGCAAGGTTGAGCGACGGTTGGTCTTGCCGAAGCACCACGCTCGAGAGTACGTCACAGCGACGCAGCTCGCTGTTCCGAAGCCCCCGCTCCTCCGGGCCAAACACCACTCCGACACGCGAGAGCGTTTGCTCCTTTGCCGAGAACAACTCTGCAAGCTCGCGCGGCCGATAGTACCGCCCGGTAAAACCCCGCCTCCGCGCGGTAGTACCCACCAAGAACCCCAGATCGGCAACGGCCTGCTCAAAGGTATCGTAGTGCTCGGCACGCTCCAAGACATCCAGCGCCCCGTGAGCGGCCCACTCCGCTCGCCGGTCGAGGTGCGCCGAGGTGGCCACTAATCGAAGCTCGGCGTCTACAAGCGCTTTTACTGCACGCGCCGCCACGCCGATATGCTCGGCCCGAGCGGGCTCCACCAAGACAAAACTCGCTTTCACGTCGGATCCTTAAGCTCGTCGACCAAATCCGGGAAACGCGCGTCGTAGGCTACCTCGAGCGCATAGCGCGCAAGATCGAACACCGATGCGGTGCCGCGGTCGAGCAGAACCGAGTCGCTACTTGCGGTCACTACAGGCGGCGTCGCGGCGAGCAACTCTTGATCTACCTCACGCGTTATACGCACCTCAAGCTCAAGCTGATGCGCAGCGAAGGCCGACCGCAACGCTGCTGCAAGCGCCTGAACCGAACTCAGTTGCTGATCGAGCAACACCGTAGGCCTGCAACGGCTGTGAAGCGCGGCGCACGCTGCCGCCAAAACCCCGGAGAGCTCGGCGAGGCGATCGGGGGGCGGATGCTTCCCGTGCGCGGCGCCGGCGTCGCGCAGCATGCCGTCGGTGGAGAGAAACACCGAAACCCCGTTGAGGTAGGCCCGGATCGTGTAGAGTACGTTGTGTCCGTCGATCAGCAGTAACGGCCCGGCCTGAGTCTTGGTTCCGTGCGCCGACGCGGGCGCCGACGCGGGCGCGATCTCCGAGACACCGCTCACCTCGTGAGCCTCGATAATCCGCCGTCTGCGTGCGGACGCGCGTGCGTGCGACACCACTCCTCGATAGAGCAGATTACGCTCCTCGCGCGTGAGGCGGTAGCGATCTCCAACGAGCTCTCGTGTTGGGCGGGTAGGATATCCGCGCTCGACCAGGTACTGATAGTCACCGAGCGCTGAACGCGCTGCAGCGCGCAGCCCGGCCGAGACGGACACCTGTGGGGGGACTAAGCGTGCAGGTCGATGATGTTGCCGAGATGCCCGTCCTGGGCAACTTGACCGACAACCTGGCTCTGCTGCACCTGCTCGCCTGTCTGGGGAGCGGCTTCCGCCATGCGGTTCACCGCCTCGGCCTGCGTTTCGGCATTGTCCATGCCCATGCGCAGAACCCTGGTACCGGCTTCTTGTTGAACCTGCATCTGCGAAAGGTTGGTGGAAGCTTCTGCAACATTCATGTGCAACTCCTCCTTACCCCGTACTATAATGATTT
>PUOW01000426.1 GCA_003552185.1 Spirochaetaceae bacterium | reverse complement strand
GGCACGCCGTGGGGCGGTGGTTGTACTCGTGGGAATGATGAACGAGCTAGTTCCACTGAATGTTCCGTTGATTGAGGTATACGGGCTGAGCATAGAAACCCTATTTCGGTATACGAACACCTTCGATCGAGCAGTCGCCCTGGTCGAGGCTGGCAAGGCAGATGTGAAGAGACTGATATCGAAAACCTTTACGTTTGATCAGTCAGTCGAAGCGTATGAATACGCCGCCGCAGCTCACCCAGACACCATCAAAGTGATGATCGAGATGTGATCACGAACCTGGAGGCGAGAAACGTGGACTTCCAATTGAACGACAAAGTGGCGCTAATAACCGGAGCAAGTGCGGGTATCGGATTCTCCGTCGCTAAGGCGATGCTTGCAGAAGGGGCAAAAGTAGTCATTTGCGGGCGCGATAACCACCGTCTTGACAGTGCTGTTGCCGATCTGAGAAGACAGTTTCCAAATGGGTCGATTCACGGCCAATCGTGTGACGTTACTCATCTCGATGACATCGAATCACTGGTTGCGTTCGTCAACAACACGCACGGTGGTATCGATATCCTGATCAACAACGCTGGCACAGGTTCTGAAGAGACAAATATGACAGCCCCGGACGAAAAATGGTACTACTTCTGGGATTTACACGTAATGGCGGCGGTGAGACTGTGCCGAATGTGTGTGCCACTGATGAAGCAACGACCCGGAGAAAGCGTAATCATTAATACCCTGTCGATCTGTGCGACACAACCGCTCTACTATGAACCGATTTACAATGTGACAAAAGCCGCACTAAACATGTACACGAAATGCCTGGCAGCAGAACTCACCAGCGAAAACATTCGGGTAAATGCCGTTTCACCGGGATTAGTGCTGACAGATGATTGGAATAAGACGGCACAGGCATTAGCACGTAACGAAGGAATAACACCGCAAGCTTATCTTGATCGTATTGCACATGACATGGCTTCGATAGGTCGATTCGCCGACCCTGATGAGATCGCTCATGCCTACGTGTTTCTTGCCTCCCGTCTTGCAAACTATTGTGTCGGCACTAACTTCTATGTGGACGGGGGGGCGATTCAAACTGCCTATTGAGTGTATAGCGCGCTCAATACGATTCCTAAGCGACGTTGTATCGCTATTAGCTAATGGCTGAACCGAGGTTGGAAAGTGTGGAAGGAGTCATGAAGGAAACGTGGAAAGACGAACTAATTCGGTCGCTATCGGTCACGGCAGACGCCGTCGAGGCCATGCGGGACATGACGGAAGTTGACCAATTTGGGCCCATTATTCGTCTCTTGCTTGAGACGTGCGGCTCTGTTGTTGTAACTGGGGCGGGCACAAGTGGTATTGCCGCCCGTAAACTGGTACACACATTGCGATGTCAAGATATTTCGTCATTCTACTTAGCTCCCTCGGATGCGCTGCATGGAGCGTCAGGAGCTATACGTGAGTCTGACAGCCTAATCGCTGTCTCTAATGGTGGGGAAACCAAAGAGGTCAATGCGGTGGTTCAGATAGCACGTAACGCGGGCGCTAAGACCGTCGCGGTTACTGCTGACGCCCGCAGCGAACTGGCTATGCTATCGGACCATCTCCTGCAAATTGTCGTCGAGAAAGAGAGCGATACGTCAAATCTCTTGGCCACCGCAAGTATCAATTGTGTTATTGCGGCGTTTGACGCGATCGGTTGTGTGATTATGCAAGAACGAGAGTTCTCGTTACGGCGCTTTGCCCAGACACATCCGGCAGGACGAGTTGGGAGGGTGCTTAACGATCAGGACAAGGAGTTGTAAGTTGTTCGTCGGCATAGACTGTGGAACTCAGGGAACAAAAGCAGTTGTTTATGATCACCGATTATCGCGGATAATTGGACAAGGCTACGAACCCCATCAGCTTATCAGCAGCTGCTCCGGTGGCCGAGAACAGAAACCTGTTTGGTGGGTTGACGCCTTGGACACGGCCCTTGACCGAGCGTTATCTTCACCAGGAGTGAATCGGGCTGAAGTTCTTGCCATTGGGCTCTCAGGGCAACAACATGGTGCGGTGTTGTTGGATAAGCATCTGAGTGTTATTCGAGATGCAAAACTCTGGAACGATACCGAGACGGCGGAAGAGAATGCGGATTTGATCACTCGCGCCGGCGGGATTCTGGCCGTCATTAGCATGATTGGCACCCAAATACCTGTCGGGTACACCGTATCTAAACTGCTCTGGTCGAAGAAACATGAGCCAGAATTGTACGGCAGAATTGCTCATGTCCTGACTCCGAAAGACTACTTGAATTACTATCTAACCGGTGTTCTCGCGACGGATGTTGGTAGTGCGTCCGGTACCGGTTACTTTGACGTAGTCTCGAAGAAGTGGAGCAGTGAGATGCTTGAGCTTGTTGATGAGACTGGCTTCCTGAACTCTACGTTGCCGCCTGTGGCAGACGAGACTGTCCCGCTTGGTGTTTTGCGGCAGGATGTAGCGACGAAACATGGCCTATCAGATGCGGTCCTCGTGTCACTCGGAAGCGGTGACAACATGATGGCGGCCATCGGGACTGGGAATGTAGTTAACGGCGTCGGCGCGTTGAATCTGGGCACTTCGGGCGTGCTGAATGTATATACTGATTCTACACCAGTCGGTTATCCAGAAATTGTACAGATTCAGAATAGTGCAACGGGCGGGTGGCTGCCGACGGTATGCACTATGAATGCCACGTCCACCAGTAACGCCTTACAGAAGTTGTTTGGGGTGAACGTTGAAACGCTGAACGAAGACTTGGCAAGCGCAGAGATCGGAGCCGATGGTATAACTTTTATACCGTTCTTGAATGGCGAACGAATGCCAGCGTTGCCACACTCTAGGGGAACGATCTTGGGCTTGACTTCTAGCAACTTCAGCAGAAGAAATCTCGTTCGCGCCGGAGTTGAGTCGGTGGTATTCGGACTCCGTTGGGGATGTGACTTGCTTACGACACGCTCCGGTTCATTAGAACAGATACGTATCGCCGGCGGGGGCAGCAACAGCAAGATATGGCGCCAGATCGTGGCAAATGTCTTTGATTCTGAGGTAGTTGGAACCAAGTCTGAAGAGGCTGGCGCGCTTGGAGCTGCGATTCAGGCAATGAGCATAACGGGCTTAGGTCCAATCGCTGAACTCTGTGAGCGTTTCGTGGAGCTGGATTGGGAGAAGCGAGCGTTGCCTGTTGAAGATCAGAGGGACGCGTACCACGCAGTATATCAGCGATATCTAGCTGCAAGAGCTCACGTGGAGGGAATATAGGCCGAACCCCAAACCGTATCGGGGAGAGGCGATATAAGGGGGACCGACACATCATGAGAGTTCTGGTGGCTCCGTCGATCTGGGCAGGAGATCAAGCAGCGCTTTGTGACGAAGTATCTCGAATCGAAGACAGCGGGGCAGATCGCATTCATGTAGATATCATGGACGGTGTGTTTGTTCCTTCGTTGTCCTTCGGGTGGAAGACGGTGACTGCAATTCGTAGCCGGACGCACCTCCCGTTAGATGTGCACCTCATGGTTCAGAACCCCGAGTTATCGATCGCGCAGTACGTTGGTGCTGGAGCAAGCTCCGTGACAGTTCATCCAGAAGGATTCCGGTCGAGGGAACAGTTGCTTAACTGCGTTTCGTCCTGCGAGGTAACGGTGGGCCTTGCATTGAAACCGAGCACTCAAGTCTCCGAAGTAGCACCGATGCTACCGCACGTAGACTTGGTGCTCACCATGATGGTAGAACCTGGGCTACTAACATCTCAAACGTATCAACCGGAACAGCTCGGAAAGATTCTCACGCTCTTTAAGTTGCGTGAGAAGTATGATCTTGATTTTGGGATATGGTGCGACGGAGGTATCGGACTGAATAACTCCCATGAGCTGATCCACGCTGGAGCCGATCTTTTGGTCGTTGGAACCAGCTTTTTTGACACTGCAGATCAACGAGGGGTTGTTACATCGCTTAAGATGCCCCGAATCTCGCAATAGGTGAGTATTTCACACTTGGACAGTCAAACCCCTATAAGACAAAAAAGCTCCCCGACCGGGAGCTTCTAAGTGTTTCTATAGAAATAAGTTAGGACTGCGGCGAACTGGACCACGCAAGTGGCCCAGCTTGCGGGGTTGGTTTTGTCCGACAAAACAGACTGCGGCGAACTGGACTGCGAAGCAGCCCAGCTTGCGAGCGTGGCCTTCTCAACGAAGGCAGATTGCGGCGAACTGGACCACGCCAGTGGCCCAGCTTGCGGGGTTGGT
>PUOW01000229.1 GCA_003552185.1 Spirochaetaceae bacterium | reverse complement strand
GAAAGCCGCCCACAGAACTCGTGTCAATAACCTTGACATCACGGTCGGTGTTCACGACTATAGCGAGAGAACGGCTTACAGACACACATTATGACCGATAAACACCGACACACCTCCGAGCTCGCCGCGGAATCAACAAAAAACCGGAACGATCTCTCCTGTAGCGGCGAGCAATGCAGCTGCAGCACCGCCACAGCTTCACCGTTTCGCCGCCGCGGCGCCGCGGAGCCGGGCACGGACGCAGCCGGCACCAACTCCGGAACAGCCGCCCCCGACGCCCCGGGCAACGGCGCCGCCGGCGATAATCCCGCCGCCCCCGGCGACCGCGACGCGGGCGCCGATCGCGCCCGCAGCCTGCAGCAGCTTGCGCGGATCGCGGGCTCGCTCGCGTTGCTCGGCGTAGCCTGGTTCGCCGGCGACACGCTGTTGCACGCGGCGCGGATCGCGGTGTATCTCGGCGCCTACCTTTTAGTCGCTTGGCCGGTGCTGCGCGCCGCGGTCGGCAACATCCTGCACGGGCGCGTGTTCGACGAGATGTTTCTCATGACCGTGGCCACGCTCGGCGCGTTCGCAATCGGTGAGTTCGCCGAGGCGGTGGCAGTAATGCTGTTCTACACGGTTGGGGAGTACTTTCAGGATCTCGCGGTAGGCCGCTCACGCCGCTCGATCGCGGCGCTGACGGATCTTCGGCCCGACACCGCCCGCGTGCTCAACGCCGCCGACGGCAGCACGCAGGTGGTGTCGCCGGAAGAAGTTGCGGTGGGGCAGCTGATCGAGGTGCTCCCCGGCGAGCGCATCCCGCTCGACGGTATCGTGGTTTCCGGCGAGGGAGGCGTCGATACCTCGGCCCTCACCGGCGAGTCGGTTCCGCGCATGGTTGAGCCCGAGGACGACGTGGCGGCCGGCTACATCACCGAGGGCGGCCGCCTACGGGTGCGGGTAACGCGCCCGTTCGGCCGGTCGTCGATTGCACGGGTGATCGAGCTCGCGCAACACGCCGCTGAGCGCAAGGCTCCCACCGAGCGCTTCATCTCGCGGTTCGCGCGGGTCTACACACCGATCGTGGTGGCGATCGCGGCCGCGGTCGCGATTCTTCCGCCGCTCGTGCTGCCCGGCGCCGAGTTCTCGGAATGGCTGTACCGCGCCCTGGTGGTACTGGTGATCTCCTGCCCCTGCGCGCTCGTGGTCTCGATTCCGCTCAGTTACTTCGGCGGTATCGGTGGTGCGTCCCGCCGGCGTGTCCTCGTGAAAGGCGCCACCTACCTCGACGCCCTCACCGAGCTCGACACCGTGGTGTTCGACAAAACCGGGACGCTCACCAAAGGCGTGTTTACCGTCACCGCGGTAGAGCCGCGCAACGGGTTCGCGCCCGAGGAGCTTCTGCGCCTCGCCGCGCAGGCCGAGTCGGGTTCAACGCATCCGATAGCGCGCGCGGTAGTTGCGGCTTATATCGAGAGGTACGGCGAACTCGAGCTCTCGGAGCTCAACGAACTGCGAGAGGAGAAGGGCTTCGGGGTGTTTGCGCGTCTCGGCGAGGCCTCGGTGATCGCCGGTAACCATCGGCTGATGCATCGCGAGGAGATTCCGCATACCGATTGCGAGGTGACCGGAACCACGGTGTATCTGGCGGTCGACGGGCGGTACGCCGGGTACCTTGTGGTTTCGGACGAGCTCAAGCCCGAGGCCCGCACCGCGATCGCGAAGCTCAAGCGCCTCGGTATCGAGCGCATCGTGATGCTCACCGGCGACAACCGGCGGATCGCCGAGTCGGTTGCGCATGAGCTCGGAATCGCGGAGGTATACGCCGAGCTGCTGCCGGAGGACAAGGTGGCGCTGCTCGAGGAGCTGCAGGAAGACCGCGCCGCCGGAGGGCGCGTTGCGTTTGTGGGCGACGGAATCAACGACGCTCCGGTACTGATGCGCGCCGATATCGGTATCGCGATGGGCGGCCTCGGCTCCGACGCCGCAATAGAGGCGGCCGACGTAGTGCTGATGGACGACGGAGTAGACCGGGTACCGGCGGCGGTGGAGGTAGGCCGGCGCACTCGTGCCGTGGTTCGGCAGAACATTGCGTTTACCCTGGGCGCGAAGGCAGTTTTTATTGCGCTCGGCGCGCTCGGGGTCGCCGGCATGTGGCTCGCGGTGATCGGCGATATGGGCGTTGCGCTCCTCGCGGTGTTCAACGCCACGCGTACGCTGCGCGTCGGCCGCGATGAAAGCCACGGGCGCCGCCCGGCGAAACGGCGGTAACCCAAACAATGGAAGCCGTCGCTCAGTTTGCCCAACTCCTACAAGCCTTCTGGCCGCTCTTCAACACCGGCGCAGGGGTCGCGATCTCGCTGCTTGCAAGCGCGCACGTGGTCCTTTACAAGCGCGACTCGCGTGCTGCGGTTGCGTGGGTGGGCTTGATCTGGCTCGCGCCGTTTCTCGGTGTACTCTTGTACGTGTTCCTCGGGATCAACCGCGTGAGGCGACGAGTGATGGGCCGGCGAGGACACGAGTCGAGTCACTATCCCCCACCCGACCGATACGATTGCCCGACCGAAGCGCTGCGGGAGTTGCTTCCGGCGAGCTGTCCCGACCTGGTGGAGATGGCACGGCTCGGTGAGACGCTTACGCAGCTTCCGCTTCTCCGCGGTAACAGCATCGAACCGCTCTTCAACGGCGACGAGGCCTACCCGGCGATGTTGGAAGCGATCGAACAAGCGCGGAGTTCGGTAACGTTGCTGGTGTACATCTTCGACAACGATGCGGTCGGCCGCGAATTCCTCGATGCGTTCGCGCGAGCGGTTGAACGCGGTGTGGAGGTGTGCGTTCTGATCGACGCGGTCGGTGTACGCTACAGCGTGCCGCCGATCACGCATGGGCTACGCAAACGAGGCGTCCGCGTCGAACTGTTTATGTCGGGCTTGCTCACCTGGCGTACCCCGTATCTCAACCTCCGAAACCATCGAAAGATCATGGTGGTGGACGGCCGCCTCGGGTTCACCGGTGGCATGAACATTCGTGCCGCGCACGCTCTGGAGACGCTGCCGAACCACCCCACAATGGACGTTCATTTTCGTGTGCGCGGGCCGGTGGTGGCGCAACTGCAGGCGGCGTTTGTGGAGGATTGGCAGTTCACAACCGGCGAGCTCATCGAGGGCGAGAACTGGTTTCCCGCGCTGCAAAGCCACTTGCCGGCGGGCGAGGGCGCAAACGTAGTGGCGCGAATCATCCCCGACGGCCCCGACCAGCACATGGACCGCATGGCGATGGCGTTTCAAGGCGCGCTGGCGACCGCGCAGCACTCGGTTCGGATCATGACGCCGTACTTTCTCCCGGATCGAGCGCTGATCTCGGCCTTGAACATCTGCGCGCTGCGCGGCGTCACGGTAGACATCGTGTTGCCGAGCGAAAACAACCTGAAGATGATCGCCTGGGCCGCGATGGCGCAGATGTGGCAGGTCATGGAGTGGGGCTGCCGCGTCTGGTTAAGCGCGCCGCCGTTTGAACATAGCAAGCTCTTAGTGGTGGACGGGACGCTGAGCTTGATCGGCTCTTCAAACTGGGATCCGCGCAGCCTACGGCTCAATTTCGAGCTCGGCGTGGAATGCTACGACCCCGAGCTCGCCGGCCGCATCGAGCAGCATATCGAACGGCGTATCGCCGGCGCGCATCGCGTCACAAAAGCCGAGGTAGACGCTCGTCCGCTCCCGATCAAGCTGCGCGACGGGGTGCTGCGTCTCGCGGCGCCGTTTCTGTAAGCGCGGTTCCGTCGGCGCGGCCTGCGCGCGTTACGCCTTTCCGGCGCGGCGGCGGGCCCAATCGACCGGCGTTTATCGAGGCTGCCCGGCGCGGCGGCCCGCTCCGCCCGCGACCGCGATGTAGATACGATACACCACCAGCACGCAGTACAGCACAAACAGCGTCGAGAACAAGACGTTGACCACCCAGGAGGTGGCGAGCTCGGTCCCGAGCGTTCGCGCATGCAGGAACCCGAGCGGGAACACCACGTACGCGAGCATATGCACCGGCTTCCAGACCTTCCGAGGAAGCTTCAACGCCCGGTAGTGCCACGCAGCCATCACCGCAATGATCAGCAACACCAACGCTACTATCCCGATAACGCGGTAAGGGTCGAACAGGAAGCGGCCGGCGAGCGCGCGATCGTACGCGAGCATAAACAGCCCGTGCAGCAAAATCAGCAGGAACCCGATCTTGCCGAGGGTTTGATGGCGCCGCAGGTTCGTCGCCCGTGTAAAGACACGCTCGAGCGCCGGGATGCGTATCCCGAGCACAAACTGATAGAACATCAGCACAAACCCCACCAACACAAACACCCTGCCGGGCAGGTTGAACAGCCCGGTCGCAAGATCGTACGGATCGGAGTAGAACGGCATCGCGTTGGCAACCCATTCGTAGACCGGCAACAACACCAGCACGAGCGCCACCGCGTAGATAACGCCGGCGACCGCTCGTTGCGGTCCGGTTCCCGTGTTAGACATGTCCTTGCGATTAGTCATACAGGCTCCTCATGGCCCGGCAACCGAGTACTGCACCACCGGCCATTGTTTCGTGTACCACACTCACACCGAACGCGCAAGCGTGTCCGGAGAAAGTGCGTTGACCTCCGCGCCGCTCGCGCCTAAGCTACCGAGGTGTTGTGGTTCAAGCGACGAACCCCGATCGGCGATGCGGCCTGGAACCGTGCAGTGCGTGCTCATCCGGTCCTCAGCGGCTTGACCGCCGAGGAACAAGTTCGCCTCCGCGAGATCGCCGGCGAGTTCGCACACTCGATGCAGTTTCGATGGGCCGGCGGGCTCGAGCCCCGAGACGAGGTAACGGCCTCGGTTTCGCTTCTCGCCTGCCTGCCGATTCTCGAGATCGGGCTCAAGTGGTACCGCCGCTGGCGCACCGTGCTCATCGTACCTCGTCACTACGAAACGTCCTCGGTCGAGATCGATGAGGCCGGCGTAGTTCATGAATCGGTCGCCGAGGCTGCCGGTGAGTTTGCCGAGCTCGGCACGGTGGTACTCTCGCTTCGCGATATCCGAAGCTCCGGAACCGGGAGCGGTTACAATGTGATCGTGCACGAAGCGGCGCATGTGCTCGATGCCGCCGACGGGGCGCTCAACGGAGTACCGCCGCTGCAGAAAGGCATGGACGCAACGCGCTGGACGGAGGTGTTCTCGAGTGCCTATCAAGATCTTCAGCAGAAGATCGCCGGCCCAACTCGAGCTAGCGCACGGGAACGTCGGCGTAGCGTGTTCGACCCGCAGGCCGCCGAGGCACCGGAAGAGTTCTTTGCGGTCGCGAGCGAGCTGTTTTTCGAACGTCCCCGGCACCTACGCGCCGAGTACCCCGAGGTGTACCACGAGCTCGCCGCGTTCTATCGTCAAGACCGCCTCCCGGCGCAGCGCAGCTGATCAAGAGCCAACGAAGCTCTTCATTGACCGCGCGCGAAACCTCAGTCTACAGTATCAGTACGGTGCTACGGCGCGCGTCACGACACAGCACGGGGTGGCGGCTTATGCGACGGGAGTACTCCCAGTTGACCGCAGTCTTATCACTCGGGATCATCTGCCAACTCGGGCAGGTTGTGTTGCTGCGCGAGCTGATGCTGGTGTTTCACGGCAACGAGCTCTCGCTCGGGATCGTGCTCGCGTGCTGGATGCTTTGGGTGGGCGTGGGCGCCCGCGTGGGTGGGCGCATCGCCGAGCGAGTACGAGGCGTCGGCCCGGCCGCGTTGATTTCCGCCGGTGTGCTCGTGGTGCTCCCGCTTGGAATCCTGCTGATTCGCAGCCTACGCGGTTTCTTTCCGGTGCCTCCGGGCGCCTACCTGTCGATCGGCGACACGGTGTTTGCAACGCTTCTGTTGAGCGCTCCGATCGGCGTTCCGCTCGGGCTGCAGTTTGTGTTGCTCGTGCGTCTCCGGCGCTTGCATGACAACACCGTCGACACCTCGAGCGCGGGCAAAGCCTACATCGGCGAGGCGGCCGGACACGCGCTCGGCGGTATTCTGTTCACCCTCGTGATCGTTCAGATTCTGAACTCTTTTCAGACCGTGATACTGGCCGGGGTCTTGATGGCGGCTATGACGCTCGCGCTACGTGATCCGGACGCCGCCGCGTTGTTACCCGAGGAGCCGGACGGCATGCACCGCAGAATCCCGACGCGCGGCGCGCGCCGAGTGCTGATCGCGGTGGTCGTTGTCGCGGCGGCTTCAATGCCGTTTCTCGGAGGGCTCGATCACTGGGGCTACCGCATACAGTGGCAGACCTTCTCGCCCGAGCACGAGTTGATCACGGTTCGTCAGTCGCGCTACGGCGCGATCTCGGTCGCCGGGCGCAACGACCAGCTTAGTTTCTACCAGAGTGGAAACCTTATGTTCGCCGCAGGTGGGCGCGGCGCTCCGAACGCCGCGGACGCCGCGGGCGGCGACCGTTCGGACGCCGAACCTCCCGAGCGCGGCGACTCACAGGCAAGCCCCTCACAAGCAGGGCTCTCACAGGCAAGCCCCGGGCGCGGTTTCGAGGAGCAGGAGGCGGTGGTTGCGGCGCATTTCGCGATGGTGCAGCACCCCGACCCCAAGCGCGTGTTGCTGATCGGCGGGGGAACACGCGGCACGCTACGCGAGATTGTGCGCCACCCGATAGAGCGCGTCGACTACGTTGAGCTCGATCCGGTTGTGACCGAGCTCGCGCGCGAGTATCTCGGGCCGGAGACGGTGGCCGCGCTCGACCACGAGCGCGTGCGCCTCATCCACGGCGACGGGCGTTCGTTTGTGAAGTCGGAGGCCGGAGAGTACGATCTCATTATCGTCGACGTTCCCGAACCGTCTACCGCGGTTCTCAACCGCTACTATACCAAAGAGTTCTTTCAGGAAGCCGCCGAGAGACTCAACCGTGACGGCGTGCTCGCGATCGGAGCCGCCTCCACCGCCGATCTCAGAAGCCCGGCGGTGGCGAATCGCAACGCTACAATCTACCATACGCTCAGAAGCGTATTCCCGGACGCGGTCGCGGTCGGCGATCGTCATCTGCAGTACTTCGCCGCCCGCAGCACCGATATCATCTCGGCAAACCCCGCGAAGCTGCAGCTGCGATACCACGAGCGCGGCGTTCAAGCCGAGGGCTTCTCGCCGGGGCAGTTTCAGCTCCTGCTCGAGGAAGGGCAGCTGCGGCGGGTAAACTGGACGCTCAGAAGACACGGGCGGAGCGATACCGCGCACATCACCGGTCCCGAGTCGGGCCCGCTCTTCCCTCCGTCGATTGAGGAACAACGCGCTCAAGAACCCGAGTTAGCCCCTGTTCGCGAGCGCTACTTCATCAACTCCGACTTTCGCCCGATCGGACTTGTGCACAGCCTTGCGTTCTGGAATCAGCTTACACGCGGCAGACCCTCGCCTATCTTCCGCGAGATGCTCGATGTAACGCCGTGGTGGATCGCGCCGTTCGTTGCTATTGCGCTCATCGCCGGCGTAGCGCTGCGTCTACTCGAAACCACAGCGCGTGCGCCGGCGATGCACCGACTCGGAACACGCTACGCGGTCTTGTTGGCGGTGTTCACCACCGGCCTCTCAACCATGGCGCTCCAGGTCGCGCTGCTGTTCGCATTTCAGACGGTCTACGGATTTGTGTACGAGATGGTGGGGTTGATTACCGCAGGCTTCATGGCCGGCCTCGCGGTCGGCGCCGGAGCGGTTCACCGTTTCGTCTCGGATAAATCGCGTCTCACGGTGCTGATGGTGATACAACTCGTTATCGCAGGGTGCGCCGCCTTAATCGCGATCGGGTTGCCTGCCTCGGCGCAGATCGAGTCTGCACGTGCGGTGTTACTGCTGTTCTTCGGCCTCACCTTCCTGGCGGGCGTTCTCAACGGGGTCGATTTTCCGATCGCAACCGAGTGCGCCGTTCGCTTCCACCACCGCCCCGAACGTGCGACCGGCGTGGTGTATGGGCTCGAGCTCTTCGGGGCGTGCAGCGGCGCGCTGATCGTCGGCATTCTGGTGGCGCCGGTGCTCGGCATCGTGGCGGCGTGTTTTCTCGCGGCAATCGGAAACGCGACCGCGTTCTTGGTATTATTGGTATCAGGTAGGAGGAAGACGGAGTATGCCACAGACACCGGATAACCCGAGCTCAAAGCCTGGGCGCAGTTCACAAACCGCCGGCCCGGACCGAACTCGGCGACGGCTCCTCGTCGCCGGAGCGGCCGGCGCGTGCGCGGCCTGCCTCGGCGGGGTGCTTGGGTTCTCGCGCTTCGTCGGTGCGCAGACCACCCCACCGCCGGGCGCGCCCGAGCCGGAAGCACAGGATAACGGGCTACCGGGAGCCGAGCTCGACGCGGCCGGCGTACAGCAAACAGCCGAGAAGGGACTCATCAAGCGCAAGCGGTCGCGCTGGTTTCGACCCGCGAGCGGCAACCGAGTGGAGTGCCTGCTGTGCCCCAAGCACTGCAGTCTTGCCCCGGGTGAGCGAGGAGGCTGCCGGGTTCGCGAGAACGACGCCGGTGAGGGCTACACGCTGGTGTACGGCAACCCGGCGCTGGTGCAGCTCGACCCGGTAGAGCGAAAACCGTTTTTCCACGTTGTACCGGGAGAGCGCGCGCTTTCGATCTCAACCGCCGGCTGCCCGTTGGAGTGCCGCTTCTGCGAGGTGTGGGACATGGCGCTGGTATCGCCGGAAGAAATCTACGCCTACGACCTCTCGCCCGACGAGGTTGTCCGCCACGCGCTGGCAATGGAGGCCCGGGCGGTGAGCTACGCCTTCGGCGAGCCGGTCGCGTACTACGAGTACGTTGAAGACACCGCAGCCCTCGCGCACGAAAACGGGCTTCTCAACGTGCTACATACCAGCGGATACATCGACCCCGAGCCGCTCGCCGAGCTCGCGACCAAGCTCGACGCGGTAAATGTCGATCTCAAGAGCTTCGACCCGTCGTTCTATCGTGAGATCTGTGGCGGAGAGCTCGAGCCGGTTCTTGACGCGCTCAAGCAACTTAAGGCGGCGGGTGTCCACATCGAGATCACGACCATCATTATACCTACCCTAAACGACGACCGCGCGATGATCGCTCGTATGGCCGACTGGATCGGTGAGGAGCTTGGACCACATGTCCCGCTGCATTTTGCGCGGTTTTATCCGCTGTATAAGCTCGCAAACCTGCCGCCTACCCCGGTAGCAACGCTCGATGAGGCGCGCAAAACCGCCCAGGAAGCAGGGCTGCAGCATGTGTATGTCGCACGCGTGACCGGGCACGAGGGTGAGAACAGCTACTGCCCGGGATGCGGCGACACCGTGATCAAGCGTCTCGGGTTCGTGGTGGAGGAGATGCACCTAAACGAGGGGCGCTGCGCGTCCTGCGGCCACGAGATCCCCGGCCTTTGGGGCTAACCGGGCGGGTCAGCCCGCATGGGTCAGCGCGCATGGGTCAGCCCGCGCGGGTCGGCTCGCGCGGGGCAGGTCAGCCCGCGCGGCGCTTGTGCATCTCGTACTGCGATAACGAGCGCTCGTCGAGATTGCTGAGCCCGGCCTCTTTCGCCCATTCGATTGCCTCGATGAACTCCTGTGAGTTGATAGAACGCGAGATCTCGTCGTACTCGAAGGCGCGATGCTCTACGCGGTACTGCGACATGATGTTGACATAGGTAGAGCGCGGAAGGTTATCGGCCACCCAGTCCACAAACTCGCGGGTACCCGAGACACGATTCGGCATCACGAGATGGCGGATCATGAGGCCCTTGAGCGCCACCCCGTGTTCGTCGGTGTGCAACTCTCCCACCTGGCGCTGCATCTCGAGAATCGCCGCCTTGGCATGATCGGGGTAATCGGGGGCTCCACCGAGGTACGTTTGGCCCTCGTCGGGATCCATGAACTTGAGGTCCGGCAGGTAGATATCGACGACGCCGTCGAGCAGCTTCACGATCTCGGCGCGTTCGTACCCACCGGTGTTGTAGCACAACGGTATCCGGAGACCTTGCTGCGATGCAAGCCGCACCGCCTTCAGGATCTGAGGCATGAGGTGCGTCGGGGTAACCAGATTGATGTTTTTGCATCCGTTCCGTTGCAGCGAGAGCATCATCGAGGCGAGCTGCTCTTCACTCACCTCGCGCCCACGACCTTCGTGCGCGATCGGCCAGTTCTGGCAGAACACGCATCGGAGATTGCAGTTCGAGAAGAACACCGTCCCGGAGCCGCTTCTACCCACCAGCGGAAGCTCCTCGCCGAAATGAGGCTGCGCCGAGTACACCACCACACGCTGAGGCGCACGACACACGCCGGTTTCCCCGCGCAACCTGTTTACACCGCAGGATCGCGGGCAGATATCGCAATGTTCGAGGTGCTCGAAGGCCTCCTGCACGCGCTGCTCGAACCCGCCCTCACGCTCGAGTTTACGATAGGCAGGTTCCCAGTCGTCGGTGTCCGAGCGCGGCTCACCGGCCGAACCCTGTTCGCCGGACGATCCCGCCGCTCCGGAGGACTGCTCCGGTACGCCGTACGCCTTCAGCACGAGGCCTCCAACCGCAACGAGCCCCGATTTTAGGAAGACCCTGCGTGACAACGCCATAGCTCCTACCCTCCGCTACACAGCTGCCGTTCATGTATGAGAATAGCACATCTCTAGATCCCGAACAATTGTTGCTGTTCATCGACCCTGTTCATCGGCCTTCCAGGCCGCACCTTCCTACCGTACTCGACGTGCCACACGCGCCGTGGTACTATGCATCAAAAGCAGTACAGGAAGTCCGCTTCGTGAGCACCCGAGTCCTCGTTATAGAGCCTGATGACGCTATTCGCCAAGAACTCGAAGCCACGCTCCGGCGCCTCCGATTTTCGTTTCTCGGCAGCGCCGCAACGCCGCACCGCGCCGTCGAGGCTTTCCGCGCGTGCACGCCCGACGTCATAATCCTCAGCGAGGATCTGCTGGGCGACGATCGCGGCGCCGAGACGCTTCAGGTTCTCGAGCGGTTCCAGCCGGCACCCGTCATCTACTTGACCGAGGCCGAGAAACCGGCGGCTCACCGACGCAAGATTGCGCACAATCGGTACGACGGCTTCGTGTCCAAACCCATTAACGTGCCGAGCCTCTACTTCGCGCTCGAAACTGCGGTGGAGCAGTTCCGTCTTGAACGCAAACTCGAGCGCAGCGAAGAGGTATATCGTACGCTCGAGGAAGACCGGCGAAAAGCCGAGCAAGCCGATCGAGCGAAGAGCGAGTTCCTGGCCACGATGAGTCATGAGATCCGTACGCCGATGAACTCGGTGATCGGCTTCGCCGAACTGCTTCTCGAAGACGACATAACCGACGAACAGCGCGACCACGTCCAGATGATACAGTCCGCCGGCACGGCTCTGCTCGGGCTCATCAACGACATCTTGGACCTCTCGAAGATCGAGAGCGGTAATCTCTCGGTGGAAACCGTGGAGTTCAGCCTCCCGAACGTGGTTGAGAGCGTGGTGCGCGTGCTCGATATCGAGGCCATGAAGAAGGTCGTTACCCTATCGGTAGACCTTGGAGAGACCGTTCCCGACTCGGTCTCGGGTGATCCTGGGAGACTACGACAGGTGCTGTTCAATCTCGTCGGCAACGCGGTGAAGTTCACCGACCAAGGCGAGGTACGGTTATCGGTTTCTCACGAAGACGATACGCTTCAGTTTCGAGTAAGCGACACCGGCTGCGGCATCGCCGAGCACGAGCTCGATGAACTCTTCAAGCCGTTTACGCAGGTTGGTGCAGACATTGGACGGAGAACCCGAGGCGGGACCGGACTCGGGCTCGCGATCTCAAAACGCTTAGTAGAGCTCATGGGCGGTAGCATCGGCGTTGAGAGCACCCCGGGTGTCGGAAGCGTGTTCAGCTTTGAGATCCCGTACCGGCCGGGGAAGCTTCCGGTACTCGACGACGCGGTGATCGAGCCCGACGGCGCCGAGCCGCGCTCGGCCCACGTCCTGGTTGTGGAGGACGACCGCATCAACCAGAAGGTTCTCCGGACGGTGCTGCAACGATCCGGACATCGTGCCACAATCGCCGAGACCGGTACTGCCGCGCTCGAAGCACTGCGAACGCAGAGGTTCTCGCTGTGCTTCATGGATATGCGCCTACCTGATATCGACGGTCCCGAGATCACACGCCGATTTCGCGCCTCCTCGTGCGAAGCGGCGCAGCAGCTGCCGATTGTCGGTCTCACCGCGAGCGCCTATCAAGAAGATAAAGATGCGTGTCTGAACGCCGGCATGAACGCGGTACTTACAAAGCCCATAGAGCTCGACCAAATCCGGCGCGCGGTTCACCAGTACGCGCTGCCCGATGCGATTGAACCGGCGGAGTAACTGAGCTACGCGTCGCTGCATCCGGCGGCGCCGCCGGCCACGGTGCTGCCGCCGCCCGGCGTACCGCTCGGTTCGCCGCTGCATTCGGCGAGGCACTCGTTTACAAAGGCCTCGACCTTGTGTCGCCGGCGCGTCGCGAGGTTGTAGCCTTTCGATGCGGCTTGTTCGCGCAGAAACACAAGCGCCGCGTAGTATCCTCCGCACCGCGCCGCAAGCGCATCGAGCTGCCGTTCGAGCCGGGCGGCGTTCCAGACCGCATCGGTGAGCTGCTCGATATCGCGCAACCGAGCGATATCGCCGATCTCAAGCCGGTCGGTAGACAGCACGTGATACGGCGGGTCTTGCATCGTGAGCAGCCCGGTCTCGGCCGCTCCGGCGCTGATCGCGGTACCGGGCAAGCTCTTCAGGAACCCGATCTCGAATCGCTGCGGCTTGAGTGCGAGCAGGTCGTCGATAGACTCGGCAATCTCGTTCGGCCCGTCGTGTGGAAGACCGACGATCATGTCGAGATGCACCGTTACCGTGCCGAGTTCCAGCACACGCTCAACCGCCGGCCGCGACCGCGGCCAGTCTCCGGCGCGCCGAACCTCCTTGAGCGTGCGGCGATGCACCGACTGCACTCCGATCTCGAACTGAAAACGACCGGCCGGTGCGTCGCCGAGAACCGCGAAATCTTCATCCTGCAGAAACGCCGGGTGCACCTCGAAATGGAACACGGCTTCGCTTTCGACACTGCAGAGAAAGGACCATATCGCGCGGGCGCGCTCCTGATCGGCGTTGAAGGTGCGATCCACAAACTTCACGATCGGGGGCGACGGCAGCCGGCGCTCGGCCGCAAGGATACGCTTGAGTTCATGTAGCGTTTGCTCGAGCGAACGAAACTCGGGCGGCTGATCGTCGCGCCCCGAGACACAGTACGAGCAGGCGCACGGACACCCTCGGCTCGATTCGTAGTAAATGTAGCGATAGGGCATCGAGGCAAGCTCGTTCTCTTGATACGGAAACGGAATCTCGCCGAACGGTCGGTTCGGCACCGAGTAGATTCGCCGACCTTCGCTATCGAAGTCGCGCCGCGCCAACTCGCGAACGGCCTGCTCGCCGGCGCCGCACACCACGCAGTCTACCTCGGGCCGGCTCCGCAGCCACTCGGCGGCGCTGTAAGACACCTCCGGACCACCGAGAATCAATCGCGCCTCGGGTAACAGGGTGCGGATGTCGGGCAGAAGCGAGCGCACGAGCAACGCGTTCCAGACGTACACCGAGATCAAAACAACATCGGGAGACGAAGCTCCGCCCGAAGCCGACGCGGAACCGGCCCCAACGATCGCCTCGAGAATGTCTTGGCGCTTCGAGGTAATCTCGAACTCGAGCAGCCGCGTACTGTGCCGCTCTGCCTCTACCTCGTTGCGTAGGTAGCGCAGCGCTAGGTTCGAGTGTGAGTAACGGCCGTTGATCCCGAGCAACAGTACCTGCATACCTGACATAGTACCCGATAGATGTGATAAACTTCAGTAGTGAGATAATCGCGAGGAGGGTATGAAACACGGACCCGCAGTTGCTTTTATCGTGTCGTTTGCATTGGCGCTCGGCGTGAGCTTGCTGCCCACCCGAGGAGGCGCCGAACGCGAGATCCGCGCCGCGATGCGCGCGCAGCGACGCGACCCGATGGTGGCGGTCGCGCTGTGGGAGCGCGCGATCGAGGCAACCCCATGGACCGAGCAGATACGCGCGCGCCGCCGGTTCGTCACCGATACCTTGGGCGCACGCAGACTCCTCCCGTCACCCGAGCTCCGCGAACTGTACGACGGGTTCTGGGACCTTGGGGAGCAGCTGTACAGCTCTCTTGAGCAACACGAAGACTGAGCGGCCCCTACGCGCTGCCCCTACGCGCTGCGGAGCGCTATCGCTTCAACCTCAACCTTTGCGCCTTTCGGCAGCGCAGCGGCCTGAAAACAGGTGCGGGCCGGGTACGGCTGCGGAAAAAACTCGGCGAAGGCTTCGTTTACCAACCCGAAATCGCCAAGATCCGAGAGGTAGCAGGTAACCTTCACCACCTGCGCAGGCGAGGAACGGCCGGCGCGTAACACTGCATCTAGGTTGCGCAGCACCTGCTGGATCTGCTCACCGGCATCCTGCGATACCAACTCACCGGTACCGGGATCGAGCGGGATCTGACCGGCGGTGTACAGCATCTCGCCGACCGCTATCGCCTGCGAGTACGGCCCGGCCGCACTGGGAGCCGCGCTGGTGGAAATTACTTCTCGTTGTGTTTTCATAGCCCGTAGTGTAGCCCAAACCGGCCGAACGCGCAAACTCTCGGTCGGGATCCGCTCTCGGGGCTGGGCCTCAGAGGGGGTCCGGTGGGTCCATCGGCCTCGAAACCCGTCCCGGGCCGTCCCGGGGGGCGCCGGCTTGACCCGGCCGTTCGCATGCAGATACCATAAACTCCTACCACCCGGGGGCGATACAAACACGACCCGAGTGTAAAGAAGGAAACACGATGGAACAACATAACACCCTTACTCCCGACGCCCGCATCGGTATCATCAACCGCGGCGAGTCCGCGATGCGCTTCATTCGCGCAGTGCGCGAGTACAACTCGCTGCACGGCACCGCGTTGAGCACCGCCGCATTCTTCCTCGACGTCGAGGAAGAGGCGTTGTTCGTCAAGGAAGCCGATTTCGCTACTCGCCTCTCGAGTTTGCCGGGGTACTCCGACAGTACCGGCAGCCCGTACCTCAACAGGCGCCTCATGGTAGATGCGCTCAAGCACGCCGACTGCAGCGCGGTATGGGTCGGCTGGGGCTTTGTATCCGAGGACGCCGAGTTCATCGAGATGCTCGAGAACGAACGTTTCGTTTTTTTGGGGCCTTCGTCGAAGGCAATGGCGTTGCTCGGCGACAAGATTCAGGCCAAGGATCTGGCCGAACGCAGCGACGTACCGATCCTTCCGTGGAGCAAGGGGCCGATCAAGACGCTTGACGAGGCACGAGCGATGGCGGAGCAGATTGGGTACCCGTGCATCATCAAGGCCGCGAACGCCGGCGGCGGCCGCGGGATCCGCTTCGTGATGACGCCGGAAGAGCTCGAACGACAGTATAACTCCGCACGTGAGGAAACGGTGCGAATCACCGGCGGCGATGTCGTGTTCATGGAGCACCTCGTACTGCGCGGACGCCACCTCGAGGTGCAGTGCCTCGCCGACCGTCACGGCACCGTGCGGACCTTCGGCGTACGCGACTGCTCGGTGCAGCGACGCAATCAGAAGATCATCGAGGAAACCCCACCGCCCGAGTTCAGCGCCGAGTATATCGCCGAGATGGAGGCCGCCGCGGCGCGGCTCATCAAAGCGGCCGAGTACGAAAGCGCCGGTACGGTCGAGTTCCTGTACGATCTCGACACCGAGGAGTTCTACTTCATGGAGGTGAACACCCGGTTGCAGGTCGAGCATCCGATCACCGAGCAGCTGTATGCCGTAGACCTCGTGAAGGGCCAGATCGATGTGGCCTGCAACGGCAGTATCGGCGACCTGGGCGACGACCCGCGCGGTCACGTGGTTGAGGTGCGCCTCAATGCCGAGGATCCCGACCGCGAGTTTACCCCGGCTCCGGGTCGCATAGAGCGCTACATCATTCCGGCCGGCCCCGGTATCCGGGTAGACTCCGGCGTAGAGCACGGGAGCGTCATTCCCACAGAGTTCGACTCCATGATCGCGAAGATCATCGCGTCGGGCCCGTCGCGACCCGAGGCGATCGCGCGCTTGAAGCGCGCGCTGCAGGAGCTTCGCATCAAGATCGAGCGCGGAACCACCAACAGGGCGCTGCTGTTGGAGCTGCTCGAGACGCCCGAGATCGCTTCGGGCGGCGTGAGCACGCGTTTTGTGGAGCAGTGGCTGGTGGAGGGCCGCCGCCCGGCGCCCCGGGAGGGGTATCAGGTTGCGCTGGTGGCCGCCGCGATCGATCAGTATCTCACCGAGTACCGCGCTCAGTTGGCGAACTTCAATCAACAGCTCACCACGGCGGGTTCCCCACGCGAGGTGGGAGACGCCACGGGCATTGAGTGCGCGCTGAGCGCCGAAGGACGCTCGTATCAGTTTCTGGTCAAAGCGCTCGGCGAGAATCGTTTTCATCTCGAGATCGAGGATCAGGTCATCACCGCCGAGTATCTCGAGCGCGATCAGGAATCGCTTCTCTCGTACGCCGGTACGCGCTACCGCATACAGCTTGTAGACCGCGGCGACGCGCTGCAATGCGAGGTCAACGGCATCCCCTACGCAATCGGGGTTGAGGCCGGCGGAGCCGTGAAGGCGCCCTCGCCCTCGCTGGTGCTCTCTATCGCGGTGGAGCCGGGGCAAGCCGTAGAGAAGGGTGAACTGCTGTTGTCGCTCGAAGCCATGAAGATGGAGATGGTAGTGGAGGCGCCCGAGTCGGGCGTCGTGAAAGACGTGTTGGTACGCAAGGGCGAGCAGGTCGGCGCGGGTCAGGCGCTGGTACAGATAGAAGCCGGCGCCGAGGGCGAGTCCGGGGCCGAAACCGTCGCCGATACTCCCGCCGTGACGTTCACGCAGCAGGCTGTAGACGGCGATGCGGCTCGCTGGGATATGCTCGCACACGAGTACCGCGCTGTATTCCTTGGGTACGACCATCGGAACGACATCTTCGCGCTGTTCACCGAGCTGAAGCGCCTTGCCGAGACAACCGAGAGCATGCGGCGGCGCTTCGCCGAGGTGCTGCTCGAAGGGGTGAAATTTTTCGCCGGTATCGAGCGCCTATTCGCCGATATCACCCTCGAGGCGGCAGGGTTCGCCCGACCCGCCAGCTACCAAGAGCTGCTCGTCCATTACTTCAAGCGAACCGTGGAGCGCGAAAAGGGCCTTCCCGAGAAGTTTCTCGATGCGCTGCAGCTCGCGCTCGGTTGGTACGGGCTGCACGACTCAAGCGACGAAGACCGCCTGCGTGGCGCGCTGCTTCGGATGTTTCGCTCGCACGCCGATCTCAAGCTCAAGCGCGACCTTCTGCAGTTCTCACTGTTCGAGCTCGAGCGGCTGGTGACGCCCGAGGACCTTGGGTCGGATCTGGCCGACGCACTCGACGATATCACTTTCCTGTCGCAGTCCGAGGCGCCCAATCTCGCCGACGCCGCGATTCATGCTCGCTACCACTTCGTGGACCGCGTCTTACTCGAAACCCTTCGAGAAGAGAAGCGCGACACCGTCACGCGTGCGCTCGACCTGGTGTCCGGCCGACGCGGCGAGCACAAACCGTACACCAAGCGGCAGGTTCTGCAGAACCTGGTAGACACCGGATACAACGTCGTCGCCGGGCTGGTCGGCGAGGTTGTGGCCGACCCCGGCGGTACACGCGGCTCTATTGCGATCGAGGTCTTG
>PUOW01000095.1 GCA_003552185.1 Spirochaetaceae bacterium | reverse complement strand
CTCGTTGAAGTTGGGTTTCTCCTTCGGTCTGGCTCGCTCGCGGCTTTTGGGTTCCTCCTCCAATCTGGCTCGCTCGCTGAAAGTGGGTTTCTCACGGATATTGGCTCGCTCGCGGCCAATGGGTTTCTCCAATATCGTGGCCCACTTGCCCGGCACAACTGCACCGGGCTTTTGATTGTTCATCAGATCGCTTTTCCGTGGACGTGGCCGAGATATTCCTCTTGATACGGCGCGCGTACCGGGAGACCTTCAAGCGTGCGCCATGCGACGTACAGGTCTTTCAGAAACATCTTTATCATGTACCGTTTCGCCGCGCGGTCACGGTGTCCCTTGCTGTCATCCTTCCACGCCTTGCCCTTCTCAGGGTCGGCGGTGGTCGGAATATTGTCCTCGTTGGCGAGTCGTTCTTTGTACGGGTAGTAGTAGTCAAGCGCGTAGGATGACTGCGCCTTGATAAAACCATCCGCAAGCACGCCAACCATTGCTGTGCGTAGCCGCTTGTTAAACGGTGCCACATGGCCCGGTGTCAATTTATCACCCCTCACCATCTGACCAGTAGATATGTAACTAAAAGATCCGTCTTTGTTTTCTACTCGCTTCTTGCCTTGTACCAATCCAGAATTAAGGCCGGTGAACTGCCATAGCTTAGAGACCGTTGTGGCCTTCTCTATGTCGTACTCGGCAATGATCCATCCGGCAGCGATCTCACCAACCCCTTTGACGTTCTTCAGGTACTCTGTGTATACTGGGAATCGCTTCAGTGTTTGCCGGAGCATCTTTTCAATGACTTTTTCTTGTTCCCGGGCAGCATCCGCGAGACTTGAAAAGTTGTCATAATCTTCCGGGCGGAATGGCCGAGCTTCAATATTCTGGGCTGTTCCGTCTGCCTTTCTTCCAATACGGTTGTCCATCCGCTTGCGCATTGCTTGAAAGTCTTCTCGCAGCCTGACGAGCATCCGCACTGCCTGTCTATCGTTTTCGTTTGTCATTCCACCCTCTCCTTCAAAAACTCACCAAGCGCGGTATATAGCGCTTCAAGGTTATCAATCGTCTTTGGGTCATTGGCCGCAATCCATCCGTTGGTAAGGTGGCGGGTAATAACCGCAGCCATGTTCTTGACTGGTATTCCGGGGTCGTGTCGCTCGTGCTCTGCATATGCCTGGGCCTCTACTGGTTGTCCAGCCATATGCTCCATGCCATGCTTCACAGGCTCGACGTTCTTCAGTTTGCGTTTTCCCTGTTTGCCAATAACTATGACTGTCATACCGGCCCACTGCTCAACCTTGGCCGCCGGCACCGCAAGAACGTCCGCGATAGCCTCGGCGCTGTCACCGTGACCGGCAAGCCGTATTGCGATTCGCTTCTGATCCCATGTATCCAGGGGTCGACCGTGGCGGGCATTGTCACTCGCTGCATGACGAATAAGATCTGCCTCGTTATCGAATAGCTTGTACTCAACCGCGACCTCTTGTTCCGGGCCAAACGCGCTCTTGTATGCATAGTAGCGATGGTTACCGCACACCAGGCGGTTTGTTTTGCTTTCAAGCAGCATCGGCGGAAACTTCGCTCCAGCTTTCATTGCTTGTGCGTACTTACTCACCGTGTGGTTTTCAACCTCTCTCACTTGAATCGTGGGGTCAACCACGATGTCCATCAACTTAACCTTTGTCATATAATCTCCTTTGCCCCGTGGGGCCGCTCGCGATTTCTGGTTTTCTCGGCATTTCTGGCTCGCTCGTTTTGGATGGGTTTCTCGCTTTCATTGGCTCGCTCGCGGGGAATGGGTTTCTCGCCGGATTTGGCTCGCTCGCTGAAAGTGGGTTTCTCACGTTCATTGGCTCGCTCGTTCTGGATGGGTTTCTCGCGTTGACTGGCTCGCTCTTCGCAAGTGGGTTTCTCCTCGCTCCTGGCTCGCTCGCTGCAGCTGGGTTTCTCTTCTGTTCTGGCTCGCTCGGTCTATTTGGGTTCCTCACCGTATTTGGCTCCCATCATCACTTTCGCATACACTCCACCAACTCCCGCAAACAGTGCCCCTGAGTCGGTCTTGGTTCCCCGCGCTCGTCGGCTTCTCGCTGTCTGCGTTCGACATATTCGCGGAACTTTTCCGCGACATGCCTACTGCACGCTATGTGCAGCGTTACTCGTTCGACCATTGGCCGCCCCCTTGCATCGCTGTCTGAGTATTAGTATATATGCTGTGTATTGATGTGTCAACGTGTCCCGACGACTTTTTGTCAGTGCGCACTGACACCACGATTCGGAGGCGCAAGCGGAAACTCGACTCCCACATCCCGCGACCACCGCTGCAGCACCAACTTTTTCGCATCCTCAGGTGACAATTCCTGCATTCCCCGCTGCTTGCGAAGCGTTTCCTGCAGCCTTGAAACCGCGCCATCGAAGTGCACGTCACTCGCGGCCATCGCATACACCGCCGTATCAAGCGCCTCGTTTCGCCGCCCTCCTGCATGGAAACTTCCATCTGCGAGCCGTTCTTCTGCGGTAAGCATGCGGAAATACACCTCATCGAAGTCCCGCGGGAAGCTCAGGCTCCCCGGTTTCGGCACGTCTCCGGGCCGGACCTCGCTGTGCCTCAACCGTGAGTATATCAAGCTCTTATACCGCGATACACCGATCTGATAGTAGTACGCTTCACCACTCCCAATCCGCTGCAACCGGTAGCGTTTGAAGTCACCACTACTCGGCAAATCAGCATCTGGAGCCTCATTTTTCCGGCGCTTGATCTGGTCCATACCCATGATCGGAAACGTATTCTGCCACCGCTCGCAGAATGCTTCCACCGTGGCGGTCATGTTGCCGTCTCGGCTGTCGATAAACGCAAGCCGTACCTGGAACTCTTGTCCGTCTTTTCTGCGGTATTTCAGCCCCGTTTCCTCAGCGTATGCATGCATCGCTTCCCATGCACCGCCGTAGGGGTCGTCGATGTCGCCTTCAAAGCGCAGGTACTCAATAGCCCAGCTGCGGTATCCCGCCCCGTGGCCCATAACCTGCGCTTCAAGCCGCGGCGGGTTTGCCGGATCTGTTGCTGATCCGCGCTGCACGTCGCAGCCGAGCGTGAGGTACAGCACACCGTACGGCACCGTGCCCCGCGGGTAGTCGCCTGCGAGGCTCATGACTTTGTCGAGCTTCGGCCGTGCGCCTTCCTCGCGGTAGGGTAAGCCCAAGTCGAGGTTTACAAACGCGCGCATCTCATCCGGGTCATCGAGCCCGGCGAGGTAACGCTGATAGATCTCGCGCCAACTGCGCATGCCGACCGGGGCGTAGAGTGCTGACAGGTGGTAGCTACGGTAGCCCATTTCCTGCGCTATCGCTGTTGGTTTCCAATAGCCGCGGGCGAGCATCCAAGTTTTGTGCGTGTTTCTGATTTCCTCACCACACTCCGGACACACATACACCGCATCAATTAGCCGTCCGTGCTCATCGTACACCGGGCGCAGCCCTATGTCGTCTCGGTCCCAAAACCATTTGAGCTCCTGCTCGGTGCGGCAATGCGGGCAGGGTACGAGGTACACGCGCTGATCACCGCGCTCGTACTGGCGCCATATCTGCGATTGCACGTAGGTGGTCGGCGTAGACATATCGAACACCTTGCGTCGGTTACCCCAGGCGGCCGTACGCGCGTAGCTCACCGCAAGCCATCGGCCCTCACCGGTTTGCAAGCTCGGAGGCGCGGCGTCGATCTCATCCCGAATCAGCACACGCTTGCTCTCGGCGCGCTGTCCCGCCGGAGACTGCGCTGAGCTCATATCAAGCGCACCGCCAATGAACTGCTTCGAAAATGCGCGGTCGCCTTTGCGCCGGCTACCTTGCGGCGTGGTGGTTGCGTATATTTTATGCCGGATCCCGATTGAATCGATCGCGGGCTCGAGGCGTTTTGTGCTCCATCGGTCAAGCAGGCTTTCTGAGCCTGATATCATAAGAATCTCGGTCGGATTTTCGTCCATGTAGTACAGGATCACGTTTTCGGCTGCTGTGGTGGCCGATACCTGCGCAGCTTTTAACCAGGCGACGTGCTCGACTCCGCTGTTCGGTGCAAGCGCATCGAGGATCTCGCGCACGTACGGTGTACGGTCTACGCTGTAGGGGCCGGGAAACGGGGTGTTTGAGGGCATCACGCGGCGGTGGTGGACATAGTCGGCTATACTTGGGTTTGGGCGCTTTGTTGGGCGATCAAGCACGAGCGAGCGGATGAATTGCCAGTCGCTTGCTTGTTTGCCGGATCCGGCTTGCTTACCGGAGTCGGCACGGCTTTCAATCGGCGG
>PUOW01000446.1 GCA_003552185.1 Spirochaetaceae bacterium | reverse complement strand
ATCCGAGCGCGGGCTTAGCGCCGGCTGCCGAGGCCGAGCGGTCCCCGCAGCGAGCGCAGCACCTCTCGGCTACAGTTGTAGCCCGGCGCTCCGTAGATTCCGCCTCCGGGGTGCATCCCGGCGTTCGCCAGAAACAAGCCCGGTAGCGGTGCCGCGTAGCGAGAGAGCTCCGGCAACGGCCGCCACATAAACATTTGATCGATCAACATCTCTACATGCATCACGTTCGCGTTCGGCATGTTGTGCTTGCGCTCGATCTCGCGCGGCGTCTGGATATAGCGCGCCGTCACCGCCTGCGAGGCGCCGGGCGCGAACCGGTCGAGAACGCGCAGCATGTTATCGGCCTCGCGCTCGGCGATCGCGTCCCAGTCCACGCCGTCGCGCAACCGATACGGGTAGTACTGCCCCCAGAGGAACAACGTGTGCTTGCCCTCGGGCGCAAGAGAATCGTCGATCGCGCTGAAGGTCATCGCGATCAAGGCGGGGTCTTGCGACGGGTTTCCACGCAGGTAGTCGGCATAGGCGTCGTTGAGGTACTGGGTGCTCGGGCAGAGCAGCTGCAACCCGTTGAGGGCGCGGGAGGCCGATGTCTCGGGGCAGAGGTAGCTCGGCAAGCGCTCGGCGGCGCAGCGCAGCACCATGCCGAAACCGTTTCCCACCTGCACCCCGGCAAGGCGTGCGCGCAGCTCCGGAGGTGTCCAGTCCGAGAGCAGATCCGCAAACGTCACCCACAAATGCGCGTTCGAAACGACGCGCCGCGCGGTGACGCGTTCGCCCGACACGAGTTCCACGCCGGCCGCGCGCCCGTTCTCGACCAGGATCCGACGAACCTCGCTGTTCGGGTAGACCGACCCACCGTGGTCTTCAATGCACCGCGCCAGCGCCTGTGTCAGCATGCCGGAGCCGCCGCGCGGCCGAGCCGGGCCGTGGGTGTGAATCACCGAGTGCCAGCCGACGAACTCGGCCGAGGCTGCATCGATAGGAGGCGGGCCGCTTTGGGCTCCCCACCACGCGAGCGCAGCTCGGAGGCGATCGTCGTGAAACCGCTCACCCACCACCCGGCCGTAACTCTTCAACAGGTCGCGAACCAAGTCTTGTTTATTGGCGTTCGCCGCGGTAACGCGGCGGCCGAAGAAACTCTTTGCAAACGAGCCGGGCGTCGGCGTCTTGAGAAACGCCTCGAACACCGCCTCGTTAAACGGTCGCCAGTACTCGATGAACCGGCGGTACGCCTCGGCATCGGGGGGCGAGATCGCGGCGATGCTCTCGCAGGTACGATCGAGATCACGGAAGAACTCGTATACGCTACCGTCTTCGAACGGGGCGGTCATGAACGGGTCCATCGGAATGTACTCGAGCCCGTAGTTCTCGAGCCCGAGGTCGGCCACGATCGGCGTGTGATGGATCATGAAATGTGCAGAGCCGCCCACATCGAGTCGATACCCGCCGAACATATCCTCGGTGCAGACCGCTCCACCAATGGTGTCGCGTCGCTCGAACACCGCCACACGGTATCCGCGCTTCGCAAGATACGCCGCGCAGACCAACCCGTTATGCCCGCTACCGATCACTACTACGTCGTTATCCATAACGCCTAATCCAGGAACGCTCGTACCGATTCCACCAGCCAACAGCCGTCGCAGTCGCCGCCGGTTTGCTCGAGTAACAAAAACCCATACCGACGCTCTTCGCCCTCGTCGGTTACCACCGTCACCTCCTGACGCGCAAAACGGCCCTCGAGCTCGAGCGGCCGGTAGCGTGCCTCCCGGTGACCGACCAACGCGCCGTAGGGCCGCCGGGTGAAATGATCGGCGAACTCCTCGGGCCCATCGAACGCGGCCCGAAAGTCCGGCGACGCAAAGGAGTATAAAAGCTCGCCGTCGAGATCCTCGCCGTCGGCCGCAGCGAACGCCTCGAGCTGTATGCGCACAACTTCCTCCGGCTCGAGCTCCGCACTCGGTCGGGCCGGCTCGTCGGGCACCGGATCGAGCGCGGACCCCACCGCGGCGCACCCGTACAGAAACAACAGCGCGAAAACCGTCGGAAATAACGCGCAAACCGCCGAACACCGGCGGGCCGAGGCGCGCCCGGTGCGAGCAACATGATTCCTCATAACGCCGTATTCTACCGCAAACTCCGATGATCGGGAACAACTCGGTAGCCCGGCACCAAAAAGACAAGCCGAAAACTCTCCGGAAATCACGACTTGCACAACCGCAGAACCGGTTCTATACTGGCCCGATGCTGGACTGGCTCATCCTGGGCGGCGGTATCCACGGCACGATCATCAGCCGTTACCTGCTTGCTCATGATCTGGTGGACTCCGACGGCCTGCGCGTCTTGGACCCGTACGAAACGCCGCTTGCCGTATGGCGGAGAACAACCCAGGCCTGCGGAATGCGGTACCTGCGCTCGCCGAGTAGTCATAACCTTGACATCGATTTTCGCGCGCTACGCCGTTTTGCGCGGCGTCCCGAGAATCGCGAACCGGCTCACTTCATTGAGCCGTACCGGCGTCCCGCGCTCGAGCTGTTCAATGCGCACGCCGAGAACCTGATCGCGGCCCACGGGCTGGAACACCTCCGGCTTCTCGGTCGCGCAATCGAGATTACTCGCCAAAACGGCGCGAAGCGGGTTCGCACCGCAGAGACCAGTTTTCTTGCCAAGAACGTCGTGCTTGCATTTAGCGACTCCGAAAGTCCGCTCTACCCCGACTGGTCGGTTCAGGCCCGCCAGGACGGCGCACCGATCTCGCATGTGTTCAGCCCCGATTTCGATCCACGGCCGCCGGAAGAACCGCAGAACACCGTGATTATCGGGGGTGGTATCACCGCGCTGCAGAAGGCCTGCGAACTCGTACGCAACGGGATTTCCCCGGTAACGGTCATCTCGCGACACCAGATTCGGGTTTCCACCTTCGACAGCAACCCGTGCTTCATCGGTCCCAAATGTTTGAACGAGTTTCAAGCCGAGCGCGATTATCGTCGCCGTCGTGCCGTGATCGAGGCCGAGCGCTTCCCGGGTTCGGTTCCGCGTGACGTCGCGGAAGAGTTCGCAGCCTTGCGCGAGCAGGATATGGTACGCTTTGTAAACGCCCATATCACCTCGGCGCAGGCCCAACCCGACGGAACGGTGCGCTTGAGCTGCAGTGAGGACGAGACCGTGATCGAGAGCTCGTACGTGCTGCTTGCCACCGGGTTCCGGCGCCGCATGTACAAGGCACCGATCGTTCAACAAACGACAAAGGAATTTGGGCTTCCCACCGCCGACTGTGGATTTCCGATCCCGCAGCCGCATCTCGAGTGGGGCGAGCGCATCTTCGTGACCGGAGCTTTAGCCGAGCTCGAACTCGGCCCGCCCGCGATGAACATCATCGGGGCGCACAACACCGCCCGCAGACTCGTCGCGGCGCTTCGCTGAGCTGTTACTCCAGCTGCTCGAGTTGACCGCTACGATTCTGGTACTCAACAATGCTCGCGAAGATGCTGTGAAACACCATCGGGAACACTACCCGATGGAAATGCGCGTGTCGCAGAATCGCGTCCTTGCGGCGCGCGAAGTCGTCCACGATACGCTTTGATTCTCGCTCCATGAACTCACCGTACGACACAAACGAAGCGGGCTCGCCCGGCAGATGGTCTTCCAACTGCTTGACGGTGTCTTGGTACTTGCCTAAGTCCGACAAAAGGTCGAACAAGCTGTAGTGAGCTCGAACAAACTCCTCGATCCTGGCCTGACTATTATCGAAGCGCGAGCGTAACAGCTCATACTTCCGGGGGTTGATCGTCTCGAAGATCGTGCGCTTGCGGAGCTGTATGCCTTTCCGGCGAAAGAGATCCTCGATAGCCGCGAGCACGAAGCGGTTGCCGCGATAGTACTGGATGAGCTCAACGACGCGACGAGCCCCGTGCCATTCATGGCGCAACAGGAGCTCAGCCTGCTCGCTGATCGCCTCCGGCAGGCCGGGGTTAACCTGAATGGTGTAGGTATCGAACTCGGCATTCGCCTTATCTGCGATCCGGACCACGCTCCGGCGAAAGAGCTCATGCTTCGAGATATCGCGATAGTAGCCGAACAGCGCGTCGGCCTCTTTTCGAAACCGGTGATAATACGCGTCGGCGACCCCGGTTTCTTCTAGGATCTCGTAGAAGCGCGCCGAGATCCGCACACCACCGGCCGGGGCGGTGCTTTCCATACGCTTCGCTTCGATGACCGGCAGCCCGACCACATCCCACTGCTTCGAGCCTTCCGGCCCAAAGTTCCCGATCGTAACCTCGCCGATATTCGCCCCGATTCGAATACGAATCT
>PUOW01000103.1 GCA_003552185.1 Spirochaetaceae bacterium | reverse complement strand
TTCATCAGTACAAACACCGTCAAAACGCATATCTACAAAATATACAAGAAGATACACGTCCCAAACCGTATGCAGGCTGCACTCTGGGGCGCCAAGCACCTCTAATCCGTAGTACGCCGGCGATAGCAAGCAAGTAGTACTTCCCTTATCACTCCGCTCATGATTTCTCGCTACGCAGATGAGCGGTGAGCTGCACGTAGCCATACCCCTTTCCTCACAACAATACGACGAAACGCATACCTTTGCTCGATATGCCGCCGCGGACGTAAGGGCTATTGTTACCATCAATACCAAAGGCGATTCCGTGCATCGCCACGTCGCTCGGAGCTTGTTTCGGCAGCCCGACGGCGAACGAGTTCCGGATGATTGGGCCACCGCGAAGACGCGGCGGCAACGCCCCCACTATGCAGTTTTGCCAACAACGCCGTGGCGCGAGGAGCGCCCCGTAATCATGAAAACACAGCCGCGTTCTCGATCCGAATGGAAACCAACCTTTGCAGCGCTCGGGCGCGATACCTCGGTTGAACTCTACAACGCCGAACTTTTTGCACGAATCCTGCAGTACGAGCGCCTGCGCGCCGACCGCTTGAACAGTCCGATTTCGTTGGTCTCGGTTCGTATCATTAGCGCTTCCGGGAGTGAGGAGTTTTCGGAAGCTCTGAAGGTGTTGTCTGCGCGCGTTCGGAGCACCGATATGATCGGCCGGCTCGACGACGTCCGCATTGCGGTGTTGCTGCCTTCTACAGATTTGCGTGGGGCCGTTGAGTTCGCCGAGTCTGTGATGGCGGTTTTGCCTGCGGTTTGCGGTCCGGTCGAGGTATCCACTCATCCGGACGCCCCGGAGCCGACTGAGCTGAATCGTCTGAACGGGAGCGATCCCTCCGGCTCTCGACTTCCCGCGGAACAAGAAGCACACGGCTGTGTTGAGCGCGTGATCCGTGGCGAGAGCTTTGAGAACACTTTCGTGCGCCCCACACCGAACTGGAAGCGAACGCTGGATCTGGTGGGCTCCGGAGGCGGGCTCCTGTTCTCGGCTCCGATTTTCGCGGTGATCGCCGTCTACATAAAGCTGGTCTCGCCCGGTCCGGTCTTCTATACCCAAGCACGTGTCGGGCAAGGCGCTCGTGAGTTTCGCTTCATCAAGTTTCGAACGATGCACGTCAACAACGACGAGAGTTATCACACGCAGCACGCTGCGCAGTTCATTCGCTCCAACGGCACGATGGAGAAGCTCGACGAGCACGACCCACGGATCTATTTCGGTGGGCGACTGCTGCGCCTCTTGTGTATAGACGAGTTGCCGCAGTTGTACAACGTTCTCCGCGGCGAGATGAGTCTTGTCGGGCCGCGGCCCTGCATACCGTACGAGGCCGCCGAGTATCAGCGTTGGCATCGTCATCGCTTCAGCATTCTCCCGGGGCTCACCGGACTATGGCAAGTAAGCGGTAAGAACAAGCTCTCGTTCGCCGAGATGATTCGACTCGACATTCAGTACGAAAAGACGATGTCGCTCGGCGTTGACCTCACAATCATTCTTCGGACGATCCCGACAATTGTCGGCTTGTTGTTGGAAGCGGTGGGTCGCAGGCTGAGCGTACGTAAGCGACCACCGTTAGATTCCGGTGAGAACGGAACCCACGGCACGCCACCCGAGAGCTCCGAGGCCGGCAAGCAAGCGGAATGGTAGGTATCGTGATGCATCGAGATTTCATCCCGAAGGTAAGCCGCGCCGCAAATGCACGGCGCTCGATCACCGTCTTCGTTTGCGTGGTGATCTGGAGCGTGGCGATCTCGAGCATGGCGGCGGGGCCCGTTTATGCGCAAAGCCTCGAGGTCTCCGACGGCTCTAACGCGGTGGCGTTCGGACTCTACAGTGAGGTAGACCCCGAGTACGACCTGCCGATGATAGGTGGCTACAGCGCGTTCTCGATCGCCGGTATCATGGATATCGGCGGGTACTTCGCGCAGACCGCCACAAGCGTAAACGGCACCGAAGGGAACAACCGCTCGCTCGGATTTGTGTACAACGTAATGCCGCTCAAGCAACAGCCGGAGGTTCCGGTGTCGTTGCAGTTGCGGCTTACATACGGAATCACCCTCGTGGACCCCGATCTCGTGTACGCCGAGCTGCTCGAGCGCGCGGAACTGCAGGAGGACCCGTTCGACGGCATCGCGAACGTAGAGAGCACCAGAACGCATTACTCGCTTGGGTTCGGACTGCTGAGAGAGTTCGCGCTGGGCCCGGTGTTCTCGGCGAGGTTAGGCGGTGACGTTGAGTATCGCGTGACGCGCTCCACCTATAGCGCGCTTCTTACCCGTGCCGAGGAAGACGAGAGTCTCGATGTAGCGGGTGTGCGCGAGACGCGCTTACTATTCGGCCCGAGCGTCGGGGTGAGTGTTCGCCACCCGAACGGTCCGGTCTTCAGCTTGAGTACGCGCTTCTGGTTCGATGAGGACGCCGAGTTTGTTGTACGTCCTGAGCTGGGTCTTGTTCTTGTGCAGCGCAACTGAGGAACGTGTTGATTTGGGTATCTCCGATGGAGGCCGGGAGCGTATGGATGAACACCAAAGATCGTAGAGCACTTGAACGCTTCTCCTTGGATGTCCCGGCGCTCCTGATTATGCGCGACGCACCGCGCGATCCGGAACAACGGTTTGAAACACATACGCGCGATGTCTCCGCAAACGGTGCGTTCGTGTATTTGGAGCGTTCTCCCGGGATGGGAACGCGCGTGCGAGTCGAGATGCAGCTCGTGATCGACAGCCTGCCGCAGTTAATCGACGTTCCCGAGCAAGTTCGCCTCAGTGTTGAAGGCAGGGTGGTTCGTCGAAACCATCAAGGCATCGGCATTGTTTTCGACGCACAACTGAAGTTCGATCAGCCCGATCTCGATCAATTATATCGTTTCGAGGAGGTAAAAAGCGATGAGTAATACAGACAAAAAAGAACGATCAACTGAAGCGAAGCGAGGTCTGTTGTCTTTGTTCGCTCCCGGCCACGGTAGCGATGCGGGGAGGCGCCGAAAGACCTACGGTATCTACTCAACCGAGGAACTGCAGCAGCTACTGGAGTACGAGCGGCGGCGATCTCGACGCACCGGCGAGCCCGCCTCACTGGTACTGTGCTATCTGAACGGCAGCTCCGAAACCGATCGAAAAATTAGGCGTTTTGTGCAGGCGATAACACGAACGGTGCGGGAGACCGATCACGTGGGCTGGATCAGCGAGCACGAAGTAGGCGTGGTGCTGTCGGGCACCCCAACCGAACACGCCGTGCACCTTGCAGCCGAACTCAAGGCCTCCGGCCTTATGACCGAGGAAGACCTGAGCGTGCAGCGGCTGTAGCGTTGCCTGCGGCTGTAGCGCCTCGGGCGCTTCGCAGGCTACGGAACTCGCCAGCTACGGAACTCGTAAGCTACGGAAAATGATCATGAGTTTGAAACTATCCATCATCATCGTGAGCTACAACACGCGCGACCTTACCCTCGACTGCATCGAGTCGGTATTCAATCAAACCGCGCCCGGTAGCTTTGAGCTTCTGGTTGTGGACAACGCCTCAACCGACGGCAGCGCCGCAGCGATTCGATCCGCCTTCCCGGCCGCTTACAACCCGGAGCTGCGGTTATTTGCGTTGCCTGAGAACCTCGGCTTCGCCGGCGCCAACAACTTAGCCGCCGCCGAGGCGCGCGGCGAGTACGTGCTGCTCCTAAACCCCGACACCGTGGTTTTAGACCGCGCGCTCGACACCCTCGCCTCGTTCGCGGATCGGCACCCGGAGTACGGAGTTTACGGCGGAAGCACCGTGTTTGCCGACGGCAGGCGCAACCCCACCGCCGGCTGGATGAAACCGTCGCTCTGGAGCATGTTCTGCGTAGCGGTAGGGCTCGCGAAGCTCTTTCCGCGCTCCGGGGTGTTCAACCCCGAGTCGCTCGCGGGCTGGAGTTGGGACGCGCCGCGCGAGGTTGATATCGTCACCGGCTGCCTCTTGATGATGAGAACCGCCGACTGGCGCCGCCTCGGGGGGTTCGACGAACGCTACTTCATGTACGGTGAAGACGCCGATCTGTGTCTCCGAGCGAGGGCGTCGGGCTTGCGCTCGGTGCTGGTGCCTGCCGCGGAGATCGTGCATTACGGAGGCGCCTCGGAGCCGGTGCGGAGCGATCGGCTCGTGCGGCTCTTCAACGCCAAGGCGCAGCTGTTTCGCGCGCATTACTCTCGGCCGACCGCGGCCGCGATGGTCGCGATGCTTAGGCTGTGGTGCGCGGTGCGGATCGCCGCGTTTGGGTTCGCCGGCGCGGTGGCCCCGGTCGCC
>PUOW01000028.1 GCA_003552185.1 Spirochaetaceae bacterium | reverse complement strand
GCGTGGGGTGCCGCGCCGGCCCCGCGGTTGTGGGGATCCGATGCCGGGGTTGCGCGTGGCCCGGAGGCCCGGGCACGGGGAAACGGCGGCAGGGTGCCGCGTGGGGCCGTGCCGGCCCCGCGGTTGTAGAGTCCCTCTGGATGCGGGGCCCGGCGGCAGGGGGCGCGTCGGCGCCGAGGACTCAGGGGTGGCGCGGCGCACGGAGGCCCGGGCACGGGGATCCGCCGCCAGGGTGGCGCAGGGCTCGGGGGAGTCTTACGGCAGGCGGCATTAAACCAACAAGCTGCGGGGCAGTTCCCACAGCCCTCATCGATCAAAGAACGCGAAATGGGGGGCTGGAAGCCCCTTCGCTAGGGAGTTATCGAGGCGGAACGGAACACATATAGCCCCTAATCGGCGCCGCCGGCGGGTGTCTCGCGCCGAAAGCACGGATAATGCCAACACACTGCGGGGCACTCAAAAGAGGACCTCCGACAGCGGGAGATCGCCCATGAAACTCAGTTGCTCAACGCAGGCGTTGAAAATTTTCATGCAGGTAAGCGCGTCGTCGAGCGCTCGGTGCGCCGAGCCCGGGTCGACTCCGAGGTGTTCGGCCAAGGCTTGCAGACTGTAGCTGCGTCGCCGGGGGAAGGCTTTCTGCGCTAAAGCTTGCGTATCGATGATGATGTTCGGAATCTCGGGCAGCGAATGCTTCTGAAGCGCTACTCGGAGAAAACCCATATCGAACTCGGCGTTATGAGCGATCATAACGGTGTCTTTCGCGAAACCCAGAAAATCGGGCAATACACCCCCCACTTCGGGGGCATTCGCGACCTGCTCGTTACTGAGTCCGCTGACCGCCTGCGCGTCGGGGGATATCTTAACACCGGGGTTTGTAAGCGCCTGAAAGGTATCAACCACCTCACCATTACGAAACTGCACTGCGCCGATTTCGCAGATGCCGTCGCTCACGGGACTCAAGCCGGTGGTCTCGAAATCGAACGCGGTGAAGGTTATCTCGGCCACTGAGGTGTTCTCGTTCATTCCCCTTTCCTCTCCTCGCTCCGGGTTCTTCTTCGTCGCCGGCGCGGCGGCGGCTTGTGGGCTCCTGCTCAGTTTGCAGCCGACGTTACGAGGAGGCTTCATTATCGATGAACGCCTCGATCTCGTCGCGAATGGCCGCCACCTTCGCCGACACTTTTTCACGAGCTACGCTGAGCTCCTCGCCCGGGGCTCCGGCGCAGGAGGTGTAAAACTTGATTTTCGGCTCGGTGCCGGAAGGCCGCGCGCTGATAATGGTCTCGTCTTCCAAGATAAACTGCAGCACGTTCGAGCGAGGGAGATCGATATCGGAGCGCGTCTGTTCGGTTCTCAGGTCGGTTGTTGTGCCGGCTTGATAGTCGCGAACCTCCACAACCGCGGTGCCGCCGAACGAGCGCGGCGAATCGGATCGCAAGGTGCGCATCAGCCCGTCCATCGTCTCTCGGCCTTGCTGTCCCTCGAAATAGCGCGATAGGGTGGATTCTTCGAAGTAACCGAAGGTGCGGTAGATCTCGTGCAAGCGGTCTAGGATGCTGCGGCCGTGCGAGTAATGATACGCCGTCATTTCCGCACACAGCAGCGCAGCGGCTATCGCGTCTTTGTCGCGCACCTCGGTTCCAATGAGGTAGCCGTAGCTCTCCTCATCACCCATGATGAACTGTGGTCCGTCGGAGCGTGATTCAAAATCACGAATCAAGGCCGCGATATGTTTGAATCCGGTAAGCGTGTCGTAACACTCGGCGCCGTAGTGTTCCGCAACGCGTCGCTGCAGATTCGTCGTGACGATCGTCTTGATGAAGGCGGGGCGTTTCGGGAGCGTGCCGAGTTCGGCGCGCGAGCCGAAAAGATAGTCGACCAACAGCACCCCGAGCTGATTACCGGTGATGAGCTGAAACTTCTTGTCGGCATCGGGCACCGCGATGCCGATGCGATCCGCGTCGGGGTCGGTACCCATCACGATCTGAGCGTTTCGTTCGTTGCCGAGCTTGAGCGCTAAGTCCAGCGCCGCGGGTTCTTCCGGGTTAGGAAAAGTAACGGTGGGAAACTCGCCGTCGGGGTCGCGCTGCTCCGATACCGGGACAACCTGCAGCCCAAGCTCGCCGAGGACGCGCTCGATCAAGTAGCCGCCTGCACCGTGCAGCGGAGTGTAGACGATCTCAAGATCCTGCGCGTGCTTATGCAGTAACTCGGGACGAACCGAAACGCGCTTTACCGCCTCAACATACGCGTCGTCGATCTCGCGATCGATCATCACCAGCATGCCTTGCTCGATCGCATCTTCGCGCGAGATACGCTTAATGCTTCCGCCGACCCTGCGCACTTCCTCGATGATGCCTTTGTCGTGCGGTTCAACGACTTGCGCCCCGTCGTCCCAGTACACCTTGTATCCGTTGTATTCTTTGGGATTATGACTCGCGGTAACCACGATACCGGTGCACGCACCGAGATAACGAACCGCAAACGACAGCTCGGGCGTAGGCCGCAGGCTGGAAAATAGATACGTACGGATGCCGTGTGCTGCAAGCACCAGCGCCGCTTGCAGCGAAAAGGTGTCGGAGTAGCGTCGGGAGTCGTGGGCGATGACCGCGCTCGGGGTAGTGTCGGGCGCCGCGCTTCTTTTCACGTACCGGGCCAAACCCTCGGTTGCTTGCTGAACCGTGAAGGAATTCATGCGGTTATAGCCCCCGCCGATTACTCCGCGCAGGCCGCCGGTTCCGAACTCGATCTCGGTGTAAAAGCGGTCGTTCAACTCATCGTAATCTTCGGCCTCCAGAAGATGCTCTACCTCGCCGCGGAACTGTGCATCGGTCTCGAGTGAGATGTACTCCTTGGCCTTCTGCAGGAGCTCGTTGCGCGTCATCGTGTTCCCTCCGTTATGCCTTTTTTGCTGTATGTTGTGATACGAGCCTATCGGCGCCGTCGTGACCTACGATCGAGAGTAGGTCATCCGGCGCTTGCAGCATGACCTCGGGCTGCGCCTCGGCCAACGCCGCCGGCTCTGAGAAGCCCCAACTTACCGCCGCGGCAGTCATACCCGCCGCTCGGGCGGTAGCGACATCTATCTCCGAATCGCCGACCAAAACCACCTCATGCGGCCGGCACCCGAGTGCGGCTGCGGTCTCGAGCGCCGATTGTGGATCGGGCTTCTTCGGCACTCCGTCGCGAGCACCGCGCACTACCTCGAACAGTTCGCAGCCGAGCACGGCATCCACGATGACACGCGCCAGCTCCTCTTGCTTGTTCGAGAGCACCGCAGTACGAACGTCGCGCTCCCGCAGCGCACGCAGAAGTTCCGGGATACCGTCGTAAGGGCGCGTCTCCACAACCGGCGCTTCTTGATACGCCGTTACCGCCTCGGCGTAGCATTGCTGTATGAGCTCAGGGCTGCTTTGCTCTTCCGGGACTGCACGTCGCACGGTCTCCTCGAGCCCCCAGCCGACCATATGGTAATAGGCTTCACGGGGATGCTGTGGCAGGTCGTGCGCCTTCAAGACGCGGTTCATCGCACGCGCGATATCTGCTATGGTATCGAGTAAGGTACCGTCCAGATCGAAAATCACACCGGTGTACTGCATTGTCGACACCGTACCTACTCGACGCCTCGGCGTCAAGTTGCCTAATCGATCGGCTAATCGATCGAGCACGGGGCCACGAGAAGCAGGATGGCGAAGAACAGCATGGCGAAGAAGAAGACGCGCGGCGACGCCGTGTTCGAGAACACATATCGCGAGCGGTTTGGAGAGCGGTGGAGCGAGTTGCGCGCGGCGCTTCTGCAGCCTCCTGGGTACGTCGCGCTCGAGGACGGGCTGCGCAAGCCCTACTACCTCGACCGAGCCTCGGCTCTTTCGGTGTCGGCCTTGACGGTTCGGCCCGGAGACCGAGTGCTCGATCTCTGCGCCGCTCCCGGAGGGAAGTCGCTCGCGCTGCTGTCGGGCCTTCTGAAGGATCTCACCACCGAACGGCAGCCCACAGCGCTGCAGAGTCGCCCGGGAGGCGACAACCGCGAGGCGCGGGAGACCCGTGGAGAGGTTCCCGATCGGCCGGGGATCGAGCTCATCGCAAACGAGCGATCGCGCACGCGTCGGGCTCGGCTGCAACGGACGCTGCATGAGCATCTGCCCGCCGGTTGGGCGGAGGCGGTGCAGGTAACGGGGCACGATGCGCGGCGCTGGGGATTGCACGAGCAAAACGCCTATCACCACGTCATCGCCGATGTGCCGTGCTCGGCCGAACGGCACATGCTCGCAAGCCCCACGGAACTCGGACGCTGGAGCCCTGCACGACCGAAGCGCCTCGCGATCGACAGTTACGC
>PUOW01000275.1 GCA_003552185.1 Spirochaetaceae bacterium | reverse complement strand
TACACCCCAACCTCGGCGAGTACGACTACATGGAGGCCGCCTTCACTCCGATGCCCGGCACCAACATCGCCAACCATACCAAGCTCCGCAAAGGCGATATAGAGACCGCGTTCGAGCAGGCGGAGTGGACGATCGAGCGCGAGTACACAAACCCCTCGGTGCAGCACGTGCCGATGGAAACGCATGTCGCGATCGTGAAATGGGGCTACGACGATCAGGTGACGATCTGGTCCTCGGCGCAGTCACCGTTCACGCTGCGCAACCTGTTCTGCACCGCGTTTCGCCTACCCCACCGAAACGTGCGCGTAGTTGTTCCGCACGTCGGCGGGGGGTTCGGCGGAAAAGCCGGTATCGGGATCGAGCCGCTGGTTGCGGTGCTCTCGAAGAAGGCCGGCGGCGCGCCGGTGAAGCTCACCGCAACGCGAGAGCAGGAATTCAGTTTGCTGCCCTGTCGCAGCCAGCTGACCTACCGCATCAAGACCGGCGTCTCGAAAGAGGGCAAGATTCTGGCGCAACAGATGACGATGTATTGGGACTCCGGCGCGTACGCCGATTACGCGGTGAACGTAACGCGCGCCTCGGGCTACTCGGCCGGCGGGCCGTACGAAATCCCCAACGCCTGGGTAGACGCCTACACCGTCTACACCAACAAACCGTTCGGCACCGCGTACCGCGGCTTCGGGCATGTTGAGTTTCACTGGGGGCTCGAACGTCATATGGATCTCGTTGCGAAGGCGATCGGGTTGGACCCGCTTGAGTTTCGCAGACGCAACGCGCTACGCGAGGGCTCCACGAGCCTCACCGGCGAGAAGATTCGCGCGAACACCGGTAGCATCCTGAAATGCCTCGAGGCCGCCGAACAGGCGGTGGGCTACGGTGGCCTTTCCGACGAGGAGCGCTCGCGCGAGCAGAAAACCGGCATGAAGATCGGCAAGGCGGTTGTGGGCCTCCACAAAGCGCCCGCGATGCCGCCGTTCACCGCCACCGCGGTGATTCTGCGCATGAACGAAGACGGCTCGGTAACCGCCACGCTCACGCTCACCGATTACGGCCAGGGCACCTATACCTCGCTCGCGCAGATGATCGCCGAGCGGCTCGGGTTTCCGCTCGAGAAGGTGAAGATCGCGTTCGAGTCCGATACCGACCACGACCCCTACGACTGGCAGACCGTTGCCTCGAAGGGCCTGCTTCTCAGCGGCAACGCCGCGATCCTCGCCGCAGAAGATCTGCTGAGAAACGCCTACGACGTGGCCGCCCAGGCTCTTCGGGCACAAACCTGCGATCTCGATCACGACCACGAGAAGATCTTTGTCCGCCATCACCCCGAGTCGGCGGTAACCTTCCGGCAGCTCGCGATCGGCTACTGCTACCCCGACGGCAACTCGATCGGCGGACCGCTGATCGGCGTGGGGCGCTACATCGCGCAGGGGCTCACGCATCTCAACAAAGAGACCGGCCAGGGTCTGCCGGCCCTCGACTGGACCTACGGCGCGCACGGGATGATCGTGGAGGTGGACGAGCACACCGGCGAGTACAACGTCTTGAAGGTGGCTTCGGTGTTCGACGTCGGCAAGGTAATAAACCCCGACGCGGTTCGCGGGCAGGCAATCGGCGGCATGCTGCAAGGGCTCGGCACCGCAACCTGCGAGGGCTACATCTACGACGAGCAGGGGCACCTCTTGAATCCCTCGTTCACCGACAACAAGATCCCGACCGCCAAAGACCTCCCGCTTGAGGTGGAGGCGATCAGCGTCGAGACTCCCCAGATAGACGGGCCGTACGGCGCGCGAGGGGTCGGCGAGCACTCGATGATCGCGGTGGCCGCGGCACTCGGGAACGCGTTACAGAACGCCACCGGCGCCCAGATCACGCATATGCCGCTTCGCTTCGAGGACGTATGGCGGGCGATTCAGCGTCGCGAGCCGGTCGACAACTGGATCACCAAGAGCCCCTACGGAAGCTGCAAATCGGCTCCCGAGATCCGGCGGCACGAGGGTGAGTGCTGAGCGCGCCGCGCGCTTGAGCGGCCTACGGCCGCCGGGGCGCCGCGGACGGCCGGCGAGGCGCGCGTTGAACGGCCGCGCCCGGCCGCTGCGGCACGATGCCGGCAAGCGCCGATAAGGCGCCGATAAGAGGAGACGCAACCATGCGAATCCGCCACGTTGCTTCTGCGGCGGCGATCTTCATGACGGCCGCGATCTTCGCACCGGCCGGCCCGGACGCCGAGGAGAGCGGCATTCCGCTGCCGGAGCCCGAAACAGACGGCGAGCTGAGCCTCGAGGAGGCGCTCGCGGCTCGCCGCTCGGTACGCAGTTTCGAGGACACCGCGCCGTCTCTCGAGACGCTCGCACAGTTGTGTTGGGCGGCGCAGGGCGTAAGCGACGAGGAGCGCGGCCTCCGCACCGCGCCGTCGGCGGGAGCGCTCTACCCGCTTGAGCTCTATCTTGCAACCGGCGACCTCGCTGAGCTCGGCCGCGGCCTCTATCGCTACAACCCCGACCTTCACACCCTGGTACGCGAGCGCGGCGGAGACCTGCGCGAGGCAATCGCCGCCGCGGCGCTCGACCAAACCTGGATCGCCGACGCCCCGGCGGTGTTCGTGATCGTGGGCGTACCCCAACGCGCCGAGCGTCGCTACGGCGCGCGCGGTGAGCGCTACACCATGCTCGAGGCCGGTCACTCGGCGCAGAATCTCTCGTTGCAGGCGGTCACGCTCGAGCTCGGCAGCACCGTGGTCGGCGCGTTCTCCGACCGTGAACTCAAGCGCCTGCTCGAGCTTCCCGAAGGCTACGAGCCGTTGTACGTTGTGCCGGTCGGCGCTCCGGCTACGGCACGCTGAGCTCCTCACGCTCGATCTCGAACGTCAGGTGTTCGAGGCACTGGTGATACTTACCGAGGAGCTCGAGCTGGTCGCGTCCGCCGACGTAGATGTTGGCTAGTTCGTAGCTGTAGCTGTCCTGTCCGCTGAGTTCCGAAAGACGCTGTCCGGCCTGCACGCGAAGCTTCACAACCGTGCCGGGTATGCGCTTCGCGACACGTGCAATCTCGTCGCTGTCGGGGACCTGTTTCAGGTAGCCGTCCTCGAAGGCTCGCAACATGAAGTTTCCGGCTCGATGGAACTCTCCGTCGTACTCTAGTGGAGTCGGTTTGCGCCCGAGCGCCACGTCGAGCATGATCGAGTGGTGCGAGATACCGTGCACCTTTTCGAAGAGATCGGTATGCGCCTGCGAGATACGCGGGTTGATCTCGAGCAGCCCCACGTGATTGTAGGTCTGATCCCAGAAGAACTCGATGTTAAACGGAGAGTTGTCGAGCCCGATCTCGCCGATCGCGCGGCGCGAGATATCGGCCATTCGAAACTGCACCTCCTGCGGAAGCGCTGAGGGGTACTCGTAGCGCGAGAACGAGGACCGGTCTTTCTCTCGCACCGAGTCGACCACGCCGTACACCACAACCTCGCCGTTGAAGACGTAGCCCTCGACGGTGCACATGCTCCCGGAGAGCGTACTCTCGGCCATGCAACTCTCCGACATCTCGGCGAACTCCGCCGGAAGGGGAAAGTTCTCGAACAGATAATTGAACGGCTCGTTCATGAGTCCGATATTCTCGCGAATCTCGGGAATCGCGGTATCGAAATCGCTCTTGTCGTTGATGCGATACGCGAGAAACGAGCGGAACGACTTGATCGGTTTGATCCAGTACGGCGGCATCAGAGCAATCTTCTCGTATGCCTCGTCGTCGAACGGGTCAAACGAGTAGAACTGCGGGATACAGTCGTCGATTACGCGCTGCTGAACGATGCGGCTCCAGAACTTGTGCTCGCACTTCAGCACCGCTTCCAAGCTCGGCGCGCGCGTGCCGAACCGTTCCGAGAGAATCGGCACCAGGTCGGTGGCCGGGAAATCGTAGTACGCCACAATTGCGTCGGGCTTCACGCCGGTTGCGTTGATGCGCTCGGTCGCGGTCTCGATCAACGCGTGCATATCGTAGCGCTCCACGTCGCGGATATCGCTGAAATCAAGCGCCGAGTGAAAATCGCACTCAGCGGCGTGCGGCAGGCGCTCGAGTTTCTTGCGGTTAAACTCATCGAGTCCTACAACAAATACGTGCTTCTTACTCATACATACTCCTCACAAACGCGACCACTCAAAGGTGATCGCGTGCTATCGTCTCGTCCCAGCTCTTGGCGAGAATACGCGCATCGCCCTCGTACGCGTCGAGCGTAGCGCGGATGCGAAAATGCGTTCGGGTGGAGCTCAAAACGGTGCGCGTCACGGTGCGCACGTTCCAGTCGCCGCGTTCGAACGCGCGTGTACTGGTAACCTCGGCGCGCAGCGT
>PUOW01000204.1 GCA_003552185.1 Spirochaetaceae bacterium | reverse complement strand
GTTGCACCTTTTGGAGTATTTGAGAATAGCCAGTTCTTTCTTCCTATTACAAATGGTTTTATAGCTCTTTCTCCTCGATATCCTAATGTTAGGATATCGAGGATTATCCTCATCTTTTGAAAATCCTCAGGATTTAATAAAGGCAGGATAATATCAATATTTTTAAAACAAATACTAAGGATTTTAGTATACTGAAACTACCACAATTAAAGGAGGTAGTTTCATGTATCAAAAATATGAGAATGCCGTTGAAAAAGTCATGGAGTACCTTGATAACAATAATTATGCTTCAAGCATCGTGTATACGCATCGCAGGTGTTTTCGCTTGCTGAAAGAGTTCTTTGAGAAAAAGCATGCTCCCTACTCACATGAATTAGCATTAGAATGGCTGGATAGTGCAAGAAAAGGTCTTTGCAAGCCAACATTCAACAATTGTCGAATAGCCATTACTCGAGTAGAAGCAGCCTATCAAGAAGAAGAAATCACTAATACCAAGGCTATCTATGAATCTCAACAGAATTATCAAAATCTTGATTTATGGTGCAAACATAGTTTGGATGCATACTTGAAAGAAAAATCTTCTTCCTTTTCACCCACCTATTTGCAATCTAGTAAAATTGCTGTGGCCCGGTTTTTAGTATATGTTTCAAACCAAGGTGTTTCTAAGCCCGAAGATATTTCACACCGTATAGTTGCCGGTTTTTATTATCAGGACAAACACAGTAGTTATAAATCAAAAGATGTTTATAATAATCGGATCCGAATGTTTTTGAAATATCTTGTAAAAAAGGGAGTAATCAGTTCCTCTATTCCTTTGATGCTAAACAAATTTACCCTTTCAAGAATAGTGTTTATTGAAGAGGTTCCTAAAAAGGAGCAAGAACTTTTCTATCAGGTTAATCACCAAATACTATTTCCGGCAGAAGATTTTTATACACGTTCGCTTATGGCTGATTCGCAGGTGGAACAGAAAAACTATTCCATAACGGCAAGAAAAATTTTTCATAACGCCTGGAAGGAACTGTATATTTTTCTTGAAGCAAATGAGCTTGGATATTCCAAGGAAATTGCTTTGGCCTGGGCTACCTATATGCATCGTTATACTACCCAGTGGAAAATATTTCGCCGTGCTATGAAACTGTTCGAACAATTTATAGAAACGGGGATGATACAACCAGAAATAGTATATTCATATCAGTCGGATCCAGCAGACAATCTGCCAAATTGGTGCAAACGAGACTATAATTTGTTTGTGGATTATAAAAAGAAAGAAGGGTTAATGCATTCTACGGTCAGTATGTATCGTTCGTCTTGTTTGCGTTTTCTCTCTTTTCTAATTCGAGCAGGAATTACTTCATGGGATATGGTAACGCCTGAAGTAATAAAACAGTTCCATTGCATAGATCCACACAAAACTCCAGAAGGCAAAAATGCTTATGCATCAAAAATCAGGGGCTTTTTGTCCTATATGGCTGAAACTGGGCAAGTAGCTTCCTCACTCCACTTAGCTCTTTCCTATGAGTCAGCCCCACGAATATCCATAATCACGATACTTGATAAACATGATCTGTCTAAAATCTATCAGTACAAAGAAGCTTCCCAGACAGCCATGCAACTACGGAATATTGCAATGGTCCTTCTCGGGCTTCGTATGGGTTTTCGGGCTTCAGATATTGTGAAAATGAAACTCTCTGATATCTCTTGGTCAAAACAAACAATTGCCGTTCAACAGCAAAAAACAGACAAGTTTCTAAAACTTCCGATACCAATAGAGGTTGGTAACATCTTATACAGATATATCACGACAGGACGTCCGGAAACTTCTAGCAAAGAAATTTTTGTCGCACATAGAGTCCCCTATGCAAAACTAAATCGACGAGCATGTTTGACTGCTATGAACAATATTTTAGACAAACAGTCCCGAGGCTTTCATATAATACGAAAAACTTTTGCATCCCATATGCTACAAAATAATACTGAACCGAAGATGATTGCAGAAACTCTTGGACATAGCGATGATTCAACTGTTATGAAATATCTGTCAACTCATGAAGAAAAAATGCGGATGTGTGCTCTCCCTCTATCGGAATTACCAGTTAAGGGAGGCATGCTGTTGTGACAAATTTCATTCTTTATAAGTATAACAGTGTGTTTGCTCCTTTTATAGAGGGTCTAATCAACCAGAAGAAAGCTGATGGATTTGTCTATGATTACCAGTCTTATATACTAAAAACCTTTGATGTTTTTTGTTTGAATCATAGGCATATATCACCGATCATCACTCGTGATCTTGCCATGAAATGGGCTGTCCAGCGGGAAACAGAAGGGATAAACTTCAGAAATCAGCGTGTTTCTTTTTTGAGACAGCTTTCGTTATACATGAATTCCCTTGGGATCAACAGCTATATTCCGAAAAATAATGCTTCTAAAAAAACATCAATTCCACATTTATTCAATGATGAAGAATTGGATGCCTTCTTTGAAGTAGTTGACACCTATCTTCCCGAAGGCAAAAGATGGCATATTTTTTCTATGGAATACCAGCTACTCTTTCGCTTATATTACTGCTGTGGGCTTCGCCTTGCAGAAGGGTGTAATCTTAAAAAGCAAGATGTTGATCTTAAAAATGGTATCTTGAAAATAAGACAATCTAAAGGAAGAAAAGATAGACAGGTATATATGGCTGATGATTTGACAGCATTATGCAGGACATATCAGGAGAAGATGAACTCTATCCACCCTAACACAGTATGGTTCTTCCCTGGGCGAAATCCTAAGCAACCCATAGCAAAAACAAGCATTGACCAAAAATTTAAACAACTTTGGGAGATGACCAGTTTTTCTAGGAACTGTGATAAGCAGCCTACAGTCCATGCACTCAGACATGCATTTGTCGTAAACCGAATGAACCGTTGGATGTCTGAAGAAATTCCTCTAGAAACTATGATGCCTTATTTGAGTCGGTCTCTTGGGCATTCCAGTCCCAATGGTACACTATATTATTATCATAATGTAAAAACTGCTTTTCAGATTGTGGCGGAGAAAAATCGAGTTTCAGGAAATGTTATTCCAGAGGTGATGCCATATGAAGAATAATCCTACCTTAGAAGGGAGACTATTCTTTTCAATGACTTTAGAATTTCTGGAAACATATATGCCAAGACAGCTCGGCCGAAGTTCTCATACTATAAAATCCTATCGTGACTCATTGACAGTTTTCCGTAGATTTTTGATTGAAGAAAAACATCTCTCCATCCAAAAATTTCTATTTGAGGAATGTACTCCTGCCTTGATTCAGGATTTTACAATCTATCTAAAAGAGCAAGGAAACACACCAGGAACTTGTAATCAAAGATTAGCTGCCATCCGTGGTTATTTATGGTTTGCTGCTGATCGAGATATTGCTATACAATCGGTAGCTTTGAGAATCTCAAAAATACCACAGTGCAAAACTCCAGAAAAAGAAAAAGAAACATTGAGTGCTCTATCTTTGAAATGTTTATTTGATCAGCCTAAAAACACGAAAATTGGTTTGCGAGATAGAACCATGATGATAACACTTTATGACTCCGCCATCCGGCTTGATGAGCTTCTCAGCATGAAAATTAAGGATCTAAGGTTAGATATCAATGAAAAATACATTAGGATTACTGGAAAAGGAAACAGGGAACGAATCGTGGCTATATCAACTAAAACTGCAGAACACCTGTTACAGTATTTACGGGTATTTCATCCGGATCATTCTAAAGACTCACTCGTTTTTTTTACAAAGATTAAAGGTCAGAAAGTAAAAATGTCAGAAGGAAATGTAGAACGATTTGTTAAACAGTACGGCAAACAGGCAAAAGTAGTCTGTGATGAAGTGCCGGACAACGTATACCCCCACATGTTTCGCCGCACGAGAGCGACAAATCTATATCAGAGTGGTGTTGAATTAGCATTAGTATCAAAGATTCTTGGCCATGCCTCTATTGAAACCACCAGAATTTATGCAACACCATCCGTAAAAATGTTGCGAGAGGCCTTGGAATCTGTAGAAACATCAAAGCAACTTGCTGAAAAACCGTTATGGAAAGAATGTAGCGAGGAAGATTTGGCAAAACTGTGTGGTTTGCGATAGGAAAATCTTCAGGATCAGATTTTAAAATACTGAGATTATCCCACTTTCACTAAATCCTGAGGATTTTCAAAAGATGAGGATAATCCTCGATATCCTAATGTTAGGATATCGAGGAGAGAGAGCAATCAAACCGTTTATTATCGGTAGGAAGAATTGGCTTTTTTCTAATACACCAAAGGGAGCGACTGCAAGTGCTATTATTTTCAGTGTTATTGAAACCG
>PUOW01000237.1 GCA_003552185.1 Spirochaetaceae bacterium | reverse complement strand
GTCACCGGTCTCACCGAGGCCGAGGTGCGCGCACTCGCCGACCAAGAGCACTCCTGAGTCACGCGCATCAAGGCGGTACCGTGCTCAGGCAGAATCTCAACGAAAGGCAGCCAACGCGTATCCGCTGAAGAGGGGGGCCGCGGCCGCGCCGGACCGGCAGGTTTGGCCGGAGTAGCACTCAAGTGCCACGGATATGGGCCACTACCTCGTTGCAAAAGGCTCCTGAGAGGTTCACGTCCACGAGCACCTCGGTCTCGTTGACCGAGAGTCGAGCAGGATAGCGGTGTTCTACTGCATATGGATTCAACCGCGAGCACGCTTCTGTATGCTCTATCGGAAAATCGCTGTTCTCGGCGCACAACCGATGAAGGTAAAGTAGATCGTGGGTCTTCGGCGGATTAATCTCTGCGCGAACCAGCAGAGCCTTCATGCACTTTTCGACGGCCTGTTGCGCATGAAACCCAATTATCTCAACCGGCTTTGGCTCCATTCTGAGCAGGAAGCGTGCTGATTCGATATCGCGTATCGCCTTCCAAGCCACTCATCCACCAGTTCATCAAGCTGCATAGAGAACCTGCCCGGTCTCGAGCACGGTCCGCTCGAGGCTTGGGAGCTTTCCACGTTGTTCGAAGACCGATTCATGCTCGACGAGAATGTCACACGGAAGCTCTATGACGGAACTGACCTTGAGGTGAAGTCGGGAAGCCAGATCGCGTGTATCCGGTGTTGAGTCGTGAACAATAACCATTATATCGAGATCGCTATCTGAAGTAGCATCGCCTGCTGCATAGCTCCCAAAAAGCAGTACTTTTGTGGGATTGGCTGTTTCTACGATAACGGCGGTTATTCGCTCAATCATCTCTTGGTCGAGCATATGCAAAGTATAATTCGCCCTCGGTTGCGTTACAAGCCGGCGAACTCTCTATCATACATCTGGTTGAGGCCCACGGGCTCAATACCAGGCTTCAGGCAAAACGTCCTGGGTTTCACCGTTAAAGCAAAGCAGCATGAAACCATACCCCGCAACGTGGATACGTCATGTGCCGAGCTGTTTCCGGGCGACTTGCCTGATCCGCTCAACGCCTACATCCCGCGCTTCGCGGTAGAGCTTCTCAATCTCACTGCGCTGCCGGATGCCGAAATCCCGCAGGCCCCGGCGCCGCTATCGGCGGCGCTGTGGGCGATGAAGTATGCGCGCACGCAAACCGAGAAGACCCTTGCAGCCCTAGACCGCCTTGCCGCCACGGTTGGAAAAGCATTGGTTGAGCAGCAAGGGTTCGATACACTCAAACTGTATATCGTTCAGGCGCCGCCGTATGAAGCGGTGGGTAGTGCCGAGCCTCACTCCCGACGCGGTGCCACCCTATCCCCATCGGACACGGCTCTCGGGGGATGCAGGATCACAGTTTCGCCCGCGCTGAGGCCGGAGCGTATCTGCGCGGTGAGCCCAGCCCGGCGGCCCACCTCAACCGGGCGTAACACCGCCCGGTTGTCGACCACCGCGAACACCGCCCAGCCGCCGTCGGTGCGAAACAGCGCACCGCTCGGAACCTGCAACACCTCATCCGCCTCCCAGACGATGAAGCGCGCCGCCACACGATAGCCCGAGCCCAGCCCCCGGCGGGCCTCCGGGGGCGAGACGAGCTCCGCGGTTACCGTAACGCGCCGCTCCTCGACACCGAGCGCCGAGACCACCGCGCGCGCCTGCTGCTCCACTCGGACCACCGAGGCTTCGAGCACCTCATCGCCGCCCCACCGATCGAGCTCAACGCGCGTGCCGGGCGCGATCAGCACCGCGTCCTGTGATCGAAGATCCACCCGTACCTCGAGACGCTCGATATCGCCTATCTCCAGAAGCGGTTCGCCTGCGGCAACCTGCCCCTCGCTGCGTCGGTGTATCGCCAGGACCCGCCCCGACGCGGGAGCCCGCACCACGTGGCTTACCTCGGTGTCGTCCGGCGGTTCGGCCGCGGCCGCCGCGCGGGCGGCCCCCAGCTCGGCGCGCGCGGCATCGAGCGCCGAGGCCGCCCGCGCCGCTTCCGAACGCGCCTGGTCGATCTCCCGAGCCGAGACCTGCCCGGTCTTTGCCACCCGCTCAAGCCGATCGCGCTCGCGTAGCGCGAGGTCGGCGGCGGTTTGCGCTTGAGCGAGAGCAGCCTCGGCCCGGGCCACCCGACCGGCAGCCTCGGCGGCGGTGCGCGGATCGAGCGCGGCCGACCGCGACGGCTCGAGGTACACCAGAGCTTGCCCGCGCGCGAGCTCGTCGCCGGGCTGCAGTTCTATCCGGCGCGCGTAGCCGGCAACCGGCGAGTACACGGTGTAGAGTTCCTGCACCGCGGTCTCGCCCTCTTCCTCGATGATTACGCGCATCGCGGCTTCCCGCACCACCGCGGTTTCTACCGGTAGCGGACGCGGCAGAAAGCCGTACACCACTGCGGCTACAATCGCTGCCGCGGTCACCAGAAGCCCGACCCGTTTTCGCGTTACGCTCGTCATTACTCCCTCGTCTTGAGAACCCCTATGAGGTCCAGCCGATTCAGTCTCCGCCGCACAAGCAGCGCCGAGAGCACCGATGCAATCAACACTACCGCCGCCGCCAATGCGAAGGTTCCCCTACCCAACACCACCGGTATTCGGTACATATCGGTTTGGAGAGAGGCCGCCGAAACCATGCTCAGGAACGCGCCAAGAGCGAGCCCCACCGGGATAGAAAGCGCCACCAGCACCGCCATCTCTCCGAGCAAGACGTAGGCCACCTCGCCCCGAGTGAAGCCGAGCACGCGCATGCTCGCGAGCTCGCGGTCGCGCTCCGAGAGCGCAATGCGGATACTGTTGTAGATCACGCCGAGCGCGATAACGCCCGCGAAGAGGCTGAGCACGAAGGTGAATACCAACAGCATCTCGGCGGTTGTTTCGGTATACGACGCCATAGTGCGCTCTCGCGAGGTGATGCTCGCCACCCGGGGCCGCTCACGGAGCGCTTCAATCACTTGCTCTTCGTAGCGGGGGTCCACCATGAGCAGCGCTCCCGACACCGCATCGCCTTCTCCCGCCAAGCGGTTGGCCTCATCGAAGGCCATATAGGCGCCCACGCCGAGAAACTGCTCCGCAATCGCCACGACCGGCACGCTGCGCTCGTAGCGTCGTCCCTCCATCACCTCGACGATGATCTCCTCGCCGGGGCCGACCGCGAGAATATCCGCGAGATTCTTACTCAGCACCAGGCCGCGCTCGGGCACGGCAATCGGGTTGAGGTTCGAGTCGATGATGCGGCGCAGGTACGGGTTGGGCACCACGCCTTCAATCGCGGCGTCGTAGCTGCGGTGCTCGTGCTTAAGCCGAACCGCGAAGCTTCGAAACGGCTCCGCGTGCTGCACTCCCGGAAGCGAACGCAACTCGCTCGTTGCGGCCGCGGAGGTGGGCTCGGTGAAGGTTACCGTAAGATCCTCGCGCTGCGCGATCTTGAACTGCACATGCAAAATGTGGTCGAACGCGTCCTGCCAGAACATCCCCATCACCAGGATCGCACCGGCTCCGGCGATCCCGAGAACCGAGAGCACCGACTTCAGCCACTGACGCTCGATGTTCCGCAACACAATTCGCGTGGGGGTGTCCACGAACCGCTGTAGCCCGATGCGCTCGAGCACCGTAGCGCGGTAACTTGCCGGCGGCGCCGGCCTCATTGCCTCGGCAGGCGGCAGTTTGAGCGCGCGTCGCGCGGCCAGGGCCGCACCCGCCACCGCCGCACCTCCGGCAAGCGCCACCGCGGCCAACACCACGACCGGGTCCACGCGATACGCGAGATACGGAAAATGAAAGTACTCGAGGTACAGCTCGGCCATTGCGCTACCCATCCAAACCCCGAGCCCGGTACCGACGGCGGCGCCGCTCACCGCTACCACCAGTACCAGCTTCAAATAGTGGAGCGCCACCGTGGAGTTGCTGTAGCCGAAGGCCTTGAGAATCCCGATCTGATCGCGCTGCTGGGTAATAAGACGGCTCACCACGATGTTGAGCAAGAACGCCGCCACGCCGAGTACAATCGACGGCAGCAGAAGCGCCATAGACTCGAGCTGGTTCAGCTCCTCGCTGATTAAGCTGTGAGAGATTTGATCGTCGCGCAGGTAGGCGCCGCGGCCGCCGTACGGTGCCAGTACGCGGTCTACACGCTCGAGCACATCGCGGCCGTACGCGCCGGGGGCAAGCGTGAACGCGAGGTCGTTGAACGCGCCGGCCATGCCGTAGGCCGTCTCGAGGGCGCTTCGACCCATCCACAGCACGCCGAAGCGCTCGGGGTCCGGAAACAGCGATCCGGGCTGCACCTGGTAGAGAAACTCGGGCGAGAGCGCGATTCCCACAACCGTGAGCGTTCGCCGCCGCCCGGCGATGAT
>PUOW01000435.1 GCA_003552185.1 Spirochaetaceae bacterium | reverse complement strand
CGAGCCTTGGTGTGGTAGCGGCCGTGGGCGAGCGCCCAGTGCGGGTGTGCGGCGGCGTGCTCGCGGTTGTGGTAGCGGCAGTCGGGGTTGGGGCAGAACTCGGCGGCGGAACTCGTGTTTGAGTCGTGATTTATGGCCTCTATGGTTTCCATGGGTTGTCCTCCTACTAAAGAACAACCGTAGTGGCGTGCGTTTTGCTTCGCTTAACCGAGCAGAAACTGCAGTTTCCCGGTGGTTTTCGCCGTCCACAAGAGTCGTGTCAGTACCCTTGACTGACCACGCGGAAGCGGGCGAACCTGCTTTTGTGCAGGCACCACGCTTCGAGATACTACACGCAGACGACGAGATCATCATCATCGACAAGCCCCCGGGGCTTCTGGTTCATCCACACCCGCACGCCCCGAACGAGCCCACCTGCATCGGTATGCTCGGCAGATGGGCCGGGCGCGCGGTGCACCCCGTACACCGCCTCGACCGTGCCACCTCCGGTGTCATGCTGTTCGCTCGAGACCCCGATACCGCGAGGGAGCTCTCCCGGCGCTTCCAAGAGGGGCAGGTCGAGAAGCGCTACCTTGCGATCGTTAGAGGCTACCTCTGGGGAGCCCAACTACTCGACCGCGCGATCCGTCGCAAACTCGACGGGGAGGAACGCGCGCCGGCGCGCACCGGGTTGCTCGCCCATGCCCGAACCGAGGTTCCTCATCCGGTGGGGCCGTACGACACCGCGCGATATTCGCTCGTGGAGCTCAACTTGATTACCGGGAGACCGCATCAAGCACGGAAACACCTACACCACCTCGCACACCCGGTGGTCGGCGACAAGCGCTACGGCGACAAGGCGCATAATCTGTTCTTCCAGCGTCATCTCGAGTGCGAAGAGATGCTGCTACGCTCGATGTACATCGAATTCGAGTTGGAACACCGCGCGGACACGCTGAGGTTCACCGCCCCGATCCCGCCGCGCTGGTACGAGATTGCGGAGCGCATCGGGCTCGAGCTTCCCGAGCGCTATATCGCAAGCCCGCCCGAGGCGTTTGGCGGCGGGGTTAGCGGCACGGTCGCCGGCGGCGGGGCGAGCGATACCGAAGCGGTGGAACTGTGATAGACTCTGACACGCCATGAGCAACGCTACGAACCGCTCTCAGACAGCCGAGGAACCGGCTCCGATTGATTGGTACGATACACAGGAGCGAGACGACGGCGCCGGCATCTTCACCGAGGAGGTGCAGCCGGCGGCGGATCAGCGGCCGGAGGATGAGCTTACCGAAACCGAGCTCGCGCGAGCGCGGGCCGCGCTAAAGGCCCGCGGCGGCGTAACCCCGCGTATAAAAGCGCTGCGCAAGCTCGCACGCCAATCCTCGATCGGCATCAAGCAACGTACGATCTTTTTGTCGGCAGCCGAGCTCGATGAGATGCGCAAGCCCCACGAGCAGATGGGCCTCGCCAAGCTGTTCGAGGCCTGGTGTCTCAACGGCAACGAGAACTGGCTGAACCCAATCGCAGAGCTGAAGCCGATCACCGAAAACCTCGGAAACTTCTCGGGACACGCGCGGGCGCTGAAGCCTTTCATCTTCATACTGCTGCAGCTCGCCCGCGGCGGGATCTCGCCGGCGGAGTTCATTCGATATGTGCTGCTGCCGCGCATGGCGTTCGACCACGACTGGCGCCGATGGCGCGAGCGCCATTACTGGGCCTTGAGCCGCATCGCCGAGGTGCTGATCGCAATGCGGGGAAAGGCCCCGTTCGCGGAGCGCTACCTCGGCGAAGGCCGTACCTTGACCGATATCGTCCTCGTGAAGTACGTCGGCAAGCCGCTTGCGCGGTTTCCGACACATGTGCTGGAAGACGAGGAGTTGATGAAGAAATACCAGGCCGCGTGGCGTCGCTTGCGGCTAGCAAACCCCGTGTTTCTGCTTTTCCTGCGTACCAACGTGTTTCCGTTTCTCTACCGGTTGTCCGGCAAGGTCGACTTGATTCAGCTCGTTCCGATCGTGACCTACGCAGCCGAGTTAGAGCCTCGATTCGACCGCGCCTTCCCGAACCGCGACCCGTCTTCTGTACAGGAAGTGTTCTCGGTGAGCCTCTACAACGATTTCGAGGCGAACATGACCGCCCGACAGAAGAAGGGGCTTACCACGTTCTCGCTCGTACGCGAGATCAAAGCTTATCTCCGGATCATCCGCACCCTAATCGATTCAAACGCCGGTATCTACCTTTCGGGGCATTTCGCAGCTCTACTGCGCTCGGTACTCGATCCGGATGCGGCCGAAGCGTTGGCGCAGGCACTGCCGGATGTGTACGACACGGGAGGCATGCGGGCGTACCGATGGCACGCCCAACGCCTGCTGCACCTTCAACCCGAGGAACGACACGAGTTCGTTGAACAGATTCGCCGGCACGGAGGATTGCACCCTGCCTACCCAAACCGCGATCCCGATCAACTCTTCACCGAGGTAGAGCTCCACGTCGAGCACCGGCTCTGCGAGCGCTTGGCGTCGGAGTTGAAGCTGAAGCTGCCGGCCGATCGCCCCAAGCGCCTCTCGACTCTTCGAGATCTCGTCGGGGAGCAGAACACCGACCGTAAATCGGTGATCGACAGCTGCGTCTCGGAGATCCTCCACGGCAAAGATCGCTCCTGGACCGACCAGCGGATCAAGCTGTTCGACTCACTCGGCCCGCGTATGCACGAACTCATGATTCGCTCGGTAATACCCGGGGTGGGGCGCGGTTTCGCCCCCGACAATCTGAAGGCCGGCAGCTTCGCGGAGTTGTTTGAGCGGTACGGTGCGGCCAACCGCCACAACGCGGTAAGCATCACGCGCAGTGCCTCGATCCCGGAGCGGCCGTTTCGAGACACCGGTCCACCGCAAAACGCAAAGCTTCGCGAGCGTGTTCAGTTCGCGATGCTCCGCCGCTTGAGCGCAACGATCCTGGAACACGACGGCGCCCCACCGCTGCAGGAGTTCATCCGGCTCTTGAATCGGCGCGGCCAGGAGCTCGACGACGCAGTCCGCGATCGACGCGAACAAGAGATCAACCGAGGCGAGTCGGGCAACAGCCGCGCGGTTGCGGCGCTCAAGGCTCAGCGCGCGCGAATACAGGCGGTGTTCGACAACTGGGATGAGCTCGGAGAGACCGAGCGCTTTGTGACCGCGATACTCGCCTCTGCGCGCGTTGCGGAACCGGGCGACGAGCTTGAACAGTTCGCGATCGCGCAGTTTCTCGACCGCTACAAGCATCGCGACTCGGTAGCCGGGCGCCTTGAGTATCTCAAGCAGGATATCGCCCCCGAACGACTGACGCTTCGCCAGTTGGGCTACCTCATAAATACACTCGAGATGATGCTCGCCGAAGCCCGCCACGACCGGCATGGACCCGAGACGGTTTTCCCGGCCGCCGAAAGCCTCGAGGCCGCCGCCGGCGGATTTGCCACGGTGCGCAGAGGCGAGCTCACGAGCGAAGCATTCGAGACCGCCGCACGCCGGCTGCTGGGGATCACTCAGGCCGAGATCGAGCGTGGCTCATGGCGCGACCTGCAGGACCAGCTCGGCGGCGCGAACGCGGTGCCGCGCACGCTGGTGTTCAGCTGCGGAAAGAGTGCGGTAGATGCCTATTACGGCGAGATGAGCGCGAGCGCGACATCGAACGAACCGAACGTAATCACTCGCGCCGGGTTTCAGATCGTGCGAGTTGGAGACCGCGACAGCGGCCGCGTGTTCGGGTCGGGGGTGCTCGCGTACTCCAAGGGCGGCATTCCGAGCTTGAAGATCGAACGGTTCTTCGCAACCTACGGTTTCACCATCCTCCGCGAGCAGTTACACCGCTGGAGCCGGAAGCAATGGCTGTTCATCTACTTCCAGCATCGACTGTTGCTCGAGCAGATCTCCGCTCGCACCGGCCTCCCGATCTTTCTCGCAGGGATCGGTAGCCCCGGCCTCGTCTCGGGCTGCGAAGAGCTCAGCGAGCTGATCGCGCGCTACGAACGCTGGACCGGGGCCCCGGAGGCACGTGATGCTGCGGTGCCGCCGGTCTACTACCGCGAACAGGCATTTCGCCGCGGCTTACTAATCATCGACCCGCGAAGCGATCGCGGCTTCACCGCCGAGCACAGCATCGCAAACCTCAAGCTGAGTTGAGGACGCCGGTAATACGCGTGAGCGCCACGGCCTCCACGCCGCCGGGTTGCTCCCCGCCGGGTTCCACGCAGCCGGCCGGATGCCGCGCGCCGGGTTCCGGCGTGAGCCGGATTAGCGCGATACGGCTCGCGCGGCGTGCGGGTCGAGCGCCCCGAGTTCTTTGCGGTCGTACCCGAACGACCCCAGCAGAGCCCCCGACTCCGCCTCGTAGAGATTCCCACGACGGAAGCGCAGCGCGACACGGTCGCCACGCGCGATCCGGAGGGCTTCGG
>PUOW01000268.1 GCA_003552185.1 Spirochaetaceae bacterium | reverse complement strand
CGTATTCATTCCGCTTTAGTCATACCATGACTCAACGCCGCAATCTTGCGATTCTGGCGCTCCGGACGTCTCTGGTCGACTCATGCCGGGTCGACGGTCGTCGCTCTTTCGGGCGGTTGTCACGGTGGTCGACTCTGGTCCGGTAGTCCCAGTGGCCCCGTCTCACCCTCTCACCCACGCCCGCCCCGCCCGGTGTCCCACGCCCGGTCGACACTCTCGGGTGTCTCTCTGGTCGACGCTCCCACGCCCGCCCCGGTGTCGACGGCCCCGGTGGTCGACCACGCTCACCACGTCCCGGTAGCCCCGACTCTACTCGCCCCGGCCCCGACAGTCGACGCTCCGATGGCCCCGGCCCCGGCCCCGCACTCACCCACGCTGGTCGACCACGACAGTCGACCGGGCGGGCGTCCCACGCTCACACTCACCCACGTCGACACGCTCTCGGCTCACTCTCACACTCACGCTCACACTTTGCGCTCGTCGCGCTCTCATTGTCGTTCTCACTCTCATTTCTTTCTCTACCCCACTATGCTTTTCTTGCAGAGTATCATACACCCGAATCATTCTCCGGCTATAGCCCCCCGGCGCACCGGGCGGTCGACGCGAAGGGGACACCCTTCGTCGACGTGGGGCGCACCCCACGCGATCGTCGTCGCACACGACCCCGCGAAGTCGACGCGAACCCCGACTCCGATATATCGAGAATACGATATGAGAGATGTCGACTCGAGAAGCGACCCCGATGGGTCGACGACGCCCTCGCATCGAGTATCGCACACGTCGTGGCACACGACACCGCGATTGTCGACTCGAGGAGCGACCCCGATGGGTCGACGCGACCCCCACATCATCCAGTCGACGCTCCGAACACGACCCCGATTGTCGACGTTGCTTTGACTCCGGGGTGGTTTCGGGTCTATTAGTGTAGTCAAAGGGTTCCTGTCTACATCGTAAGAGGGTAATAAGGGGGTTACAGTGTAGAAGGGGGTGTGTTGTGTGTAGGGTTATAGATGGGTAATACTCTGTAGGAGTCTACGTTTTAGCGTATCTAATAAGTTCTACAGTGTAAGGCTTCTATATTGTATGTGGGCTATGAAATGGTTAGAGTATTGTTGGGGTGTGTTTGGGGGTAGAGTATAGGGCACTCAATCTGTGTGGGGGGTACTCTTATTAGGCATGGGTTAGATACCGTATAATATGAACACCGACCTCTCCGTAAGAGACATAAAATTTCTGAGAGCTATCCGAGACATCAACGCGAATCCGGGGGCGTATGAAGATACAGATAAGGGTGCGGTCCCCGCGAATAAGACTGCTATTTCAAAGGCGACAGACCTTGGAAAGAAAGAGGTTGGGTATCGGTTGGGAGGTAATCATAGTCGTGGGTTTGAAGATGGTGATGAGCCGTTGATTGTGAGTCACGATCCGGAGGTTATTGAGGGGGAGAATCGGTTTGGTCCACGGAGTGCTGAACTCACAGAACATGGTATTGAATTACTCTCCGAGTTCGAGGCGTCGGGGTATATGGGTGGTGGTGAGCATGAAGATGAACCCGAGACAATCAAGCAATTGCGAGCGCGGTTGGACGCCTTAGAGAGTAGTGGTGGGGGTCGGGATGATACGAATGAGTTGCGGGGTGAGATTGCGAAACTTAGTGCAAGGTTGGATGAGATAGAAGCGAGTAAGTGGGGTGGTGTTGATGAGCAGTTCCACGCTGATTTAGATAAGACGGTTGAACGGCTCCCGGTCATGTTCTATGTGTTGGCAAGCGTTCTTGGTGTGGACGTCGACCGTGTTGCAGATGAAGGTCCGTATGATGTAGACGATGAGGGATTGATTGAGGTTCGGGAGGCTATCGTAGAGACGCTTGGATTGGATGTGCCTACGTCTGGTTCAATCAATGGGTCGGTATCCGGCTCTGATTCAGAGGCCGACGTTAGTGTGGATGGTGAGAGTGTGGGTGAGGGTGAACCAGAACCAGAACCAGAACCAGAACCAGCGTCGGTGACTGATTTCGGTGAGGCAGAGATGGAATCTGATGGTGGGTCCGAAGACGGTGAATCAGTACCACCCCATCTACAGAATCCGTTAGAAGATATGGAATGAGTGAGTCGCTACCAGAACGAGTTTGATCCTTTGGTGTCGGTGGTTCCTGTCGTGTCCTCAGTCGGCTCAGTTTGCGTTCTCTCGGTGTCCGTCTCTTGTTGAGTGGTTACGGTCATAGATTCCTTCTCAACGTGCTGTGTGTCCGTGGGGGTCGAAGCTTCAATACCTGTGGTGTCGGACTCGGTCGACGGTTCCTCTGATTCGGTGGTCGACGTGTCTTCAGTGTCGGATGTCGACGTACCTGATTCTGTGTCTGTGTCTGTGTCTGAGTCTGTGTCTGAATCCATGTCGGTAGCCGCGTTAGCGGTGCTGGGTGTTTCTTGGGTGTCGGTGGTGGTGGTGGCTCTGGTCCCCGGTGTTGCGGTGGGGTGGTTGTTGTGCGTCTTCCCACGGCGTCCGGTCGGTTGGGTGGAAGGCTCAGGTGTCTGGGGAGATGCGGCGTTCCCTTTCTCGGCCTGCTCTTGCTCTGCGAGTTTGTCACCGTCTTCGATAGCGTCGAGGTCGGGTTTGAGGTGGTCGGGGATTCCGTCACCCGTGTCGTTCTCTTGCTCCTGTTGTTCTTGTTCTTGTTCTTGCTCTGCGAGTTTATCGCCGTCTTCGATGGCGTCAAGGTCTGGTTTGAGGTGGTCGGGGATACCCTCATTCGTGTTGTCCTCGCTGTCCTTGGCGTCGACAGTATCCGCTTCCGAGGCGGTGTTGCTCTCTCTAGGTGTGATTACTTCCGGTTCATCCCCGGTGTCGGTTAGTTGCTCCTCTGTCGGTGGTTGTGGTGCTGGCTCTGTGGCTCTATCTTCTGTGTCGCTCATGTCGACTGGCTCTCTGTCGTCGGTGTCGGTGGTGTCGGTGTCGGTAGCCGCGTTAGCGGTGCTGGCCTCTTGTTGAGCCTTGATTTGAGCGCGATCCAAATCAGGGTTGCCCAACACATAACTGAAGTCGTCCGGGCTTTGGATGTACTCGGCGGTGTCCCGATCGAAGTACCTGATACACTCAACGAGATGGTCGTAGAATTGTGAGCCTTTCTTTGGCTTCGTCATGCCCGACGCCACACTGTTGATCGTGCCTTTATCGTACTCACAGTAGGGGTGGTTTGCTAGCTCATACGGGCTGATGTTCGACGGAGTAGGTCGACCATCGTCTCCGGTTTCGGCCTCTTTCTCTGCCCCGGAACCTGCGTCGACGGCTCCGTCTTGCTCGTTAAAGGACTTCTTTAACGCACCCTCGTCGCCCGATTTTGACTCGTTTTCGCCTTCGGTTTCGGTTTGACCCTCGGGTTCTGCATCGTCTGGGCTTTCGGCGTCGACATTGGCATTTTCGATTTCGTCGGCGTCGACGTTCTCTATATCGTTGCTCCATTCGGGCATTGAGACGTCGACGCCGAGTGTGTCGAATAGCGGTTTGCACTCACCGCGTTCGTAAATCTGCGGCTGGTCGTACTCTGGGTTGTCGGCGTCGGGGAAGATAACCAGTATGAAGTCGTCTTCATCCGGCATCTCCTCAAATTCGTTTTCTGGAATCCACGGCCCTTTGAATGTCTGCCAATCTTCTTCCATCTCCTCACGGGTCGGGTAGTACAGCTTCTCACCGCTTGCGTTGACTACGTACTCTCCCTCACTTTGATCGTACTCATAGTAGGCCGGGACTGCTGTTGGGTCGCCTTCTTTGACTGCCTCTGGACTGTCGAATCGAATCTCGTTTGCACCCTCTATGATCGACCCATTGTTTGCCGGGGCCGCGATAATCTCATCCGTTTCTGTATCTCGACACCAGACGACATGGCTCCCTTCATCTGAAGCTGGTCGAAGGGCGGTTTTGTCCTCATCCAGTTGGTACGACTTTGAGTGGAAGGTGTAGTACCGAGGGTTACTGTCTTCGTCTGGTCGAACTTTTGTCCATGACGGCTCATAATTGATGATTTTCGCACCTGTACCCTCTCGAACCGTCTCATAGATTGCCTGCTCTGCACGTCGACCCCAATATCCAAACTCGTCTTTGTTCGCACTCCCGTCTTTCAGAGCGAACACACAGAGATTTCCTTCACGCTTCGACTTGTTGAGGTTATTGAACGTCTGGAATGGGGTTTTCAGCGTCGACGTCTCGGCTTCGATAGAGATGTCGTCTGCTCCGGCAAGCTCCCACACAGCAGGGTACTGCTCTTTGAGCCGCTGTTTCTTTTCTTCTATCCGCTCGATCATCTCATTACCCGATAGCGAACCGTCGACGTTGGTTACGTCAATCGGGGCGTCTGCAACTCCATCGGGAAGTTCGCCACCATCTTGCTGTGGTAGCCACGTCTCGTAGCCGAGTTTGG
>PUOW01000457.1 GCA_003552185.1 Spirochaetaceae bacterium | reverse complement strand
CTGAGCCGAAGAGGCCGCATTATGAGAGTTACCACAAAAGGACGGTACGCGCTGCGGGCAATCTCGAAACTCGCGATGACGAAGTCCGAGCGCCCGGTACCGATCAAACAACTCGCGAGCGAAGAGAAGATTTCGCCGGAATTTCTGGAGCAAATCTTCTTTCGACTAAAGCAGGCCGGAATCATCAGCTCGGTACGCGGCCCCGGCGGCGGGTTCAGGCTCAACTACGAGCCGCACGAAATCACCGCAAAAGCCGTTTTTGAAGCCGTCGGCGAGGGTCTCACGATCACCCCGTGCAGCAACTGCAGCGATGCGGTAACCGACGAGATGTCGAACGGTGTGCTGTGCGACCGGCAAGAGTTCTGCCACATGCACGCGATCTGGCGCGACGCCTCGCGGCATATCAACGAGTATTTCTCCAACCTCACGCTGCAAGACATTCTCGATACGCCGGTCGGAAGCAACGGAAAGCACTCACAGGTCGGCGCCTAAGGCGGAGCTTCCCCCGACAGAATCCCCGGTTTCTGGACCGGCTCCACCGGGATGGTGGCTAGGAGGCGTGTCGGTTTGTGTCTTCTCTGCGGGAGGCGCCCCGACCGAGCTTTGCTCGGGTTCGCTTTGTGCTATCTCGACACGTGCTGCATGCTCCGCCGCGGTTGGTGAGACCGATTTGAGATGCAGATCGCGTTGTGGGAACGGGATCTCGATTCCGCTGCGTTTGAAGGCACGCCAGATCTCAAGGTTGTTCCATGAAATCGCGAAATACTTCTCGGTGGTGTCGCGAATCCAGGTACTGAGCATCACCTCGATCCCGGAGTCGTTAAACGCGCGGAAGAATACCACCGGCTCGTGCTCCTGAACCCGGTACGGATTTCCGCGACCGACCTCGATAAGCACCGATTTCACTGCGTCGAGGTCGGATGCATAAGATACCTCAACAACGTTGCGGACTTTTATGCTGCGGTCTTCATACGAGTAATTGTGCATCGCGCTATTGACGATTTGCTGGTTCGGAATAATCAGCGTTTCGTTCGTGAGAGTGTTCATCACGGTGGATATCAGCCGAATCTGAACGACGGTCCCTTCGTACGCGTTGACCTCGATTCGGTCACCCTCCTTTATCGGGCGTGTCAAAATGATAACCAGACCGGAGAAGACGTTCGCGACGGTTGTCTGCAGCCCGAACCCAAGTCCGATCCCCAAAACCCCGAAGAACACGCCGAGCGATGAAAGATCTATTCCGAGGATCGATAGCCCTACAACGAGCACGAGGGCCATCACGAAGTAGCGCAGAACGGCCGAAATCGAGAACCGTTGGGACGCGTCGAGATCAAGACGGTCGAGTACACGCGACTCCAAGACCTGCTTGCTTGAGCGCGACGCCCATGAAGCGAGGTACAGGATCGGGACAACAGCAATAAGCGTGAGAACCGAGATTTGGGTATTACCCGAAACAAAAAACGGCTCGCGGAGATACCGATACGCGTTGCCGAGGTATCGCGATGCCTCGGCCCCAAGCAATCGCGCCCCCAGCCCAACGACTACCGCGAAGTAGAGGAGGCGCAACACTCGGCGTCCAACGCGGCGCACGCGCGTCGAGTGATCCGGGGAGAGTTGAAGCCGCCGCGTTGCACGATGAAGACCGTGAAGCCCAAGGCGATACGTGACGGCCGCGATCACTACCGGCAACACGAAGCCGACAAGCAGCTCAAACAAGGAGATTGGAAGCGTGTAGTTACCGAGCACTATGTTCGCGTGAAACAATCCCAGCAAAGAATCAATCATCGATCTCCTTGCTCTCGGTCTTTCGCTGTCGGCCCGGCAAGGTAGCGAAGCATTTCGCGCTCTTGCTCGGCGTTTATCTCGCTGCGCTGCCGCAGCCGCCCCAGCAGCTCTCGGATGTTTGCATAGGCGTGCAGCATGACTCCGGCCACCTCAAGCTCGTGCCGGCCGCTTGAGCCGCGCTCGAGCAGAACCACGAGATCGGTGACCTGCAACCCGTGATCGCGCAGAACTCCGACCGCCTCGAGTTTACTCACGCCCGAGGTAATGACGTCGTCGAGCAACACAACACGCTCTCCCTCGCTGTACTCGCCTTCCACGAGATTCCCGCTTCCGTGTTGCTTCGCCGAGATGCGCGGATACACCAGCGGCACCTGTAATCGCAGCGCCACCGCGGTCGCGAGCGGCAACGCCGCGACCGGAATTGCCGCCAGCCGATCGAACTCCAGCCCTTCGAGCAGCGAGACGTACGCATCGGCCACAAGCGAGAGCAGCTGCGGGCTCGAGACTACCCGCCGCAAATCAACGTAAAACGGAGAAACGCTCCCGTCCTTCAGCGTAAACCGCCCGGTTCGGAAGCAGCGATGATCGATCAAACCGTCGAGCAGACCGGCGCGCACCGGATTCGCGCTATGAGCCGGCGCGCCGGAGTTCTCCTCAACAGCGGTTTGTATCGGCGCCGACGCTCTTGAGCCGGCAACCGCGCGCGCAGCGTTGATCTCATCGCGCAGCGCGCGCGCCGCGGCCCCCGGATCGTCGCTCTCGGCAACCGAGCGACTCACAGCCGGCAGCAACCCCAGCCCGTCGGTGCGCAGCCCGGCCGCCACCGCGTCGGTGGCGCTGCCGCCTTGTGCCCCGATGCCGGGAGCCAGCAGCCAGACATCCGGATGGGCACGGCGTATCGTTCGAAGCGCTTCCGGCTCGTTCCCGGCCACCACCATCCCGACGCGGCTCGACCACCTCGACGCCCGATCGGCGAGCTCCTCGAACAACCGCCGGCGCCGGCGAGGATGCGTATCTGCGAGCTGCAGCGCCTGTATCTCATCGGCACCCAGATTCGAGGTGCGTACAAGCACAAACACCGCAGCTTCCGGACGCGCGAGAAACGGCTCGATCGCCTCCCGGCCGAGATACCCGCTCACCGTCACCGCACCGGCGCCGGTGCGCGCCACCGCATCGGCGTACGCCGCCACGGTGGCGCCGATATCGCCTCGCTTCGCATCGAGGATAATCGGAATCTCGGAAGGGATCTCGGCACAGGTTTGCTCGAGCACCTCGATACCGGCAGGCCCAAAACGCTCGTAAAACGCAATATTCGGCTTGAAGCAGGCCGCGTAGCGGGCCGTCGCCGCGATCAATCGCTTGTTCAACTCCAGCATCTCGGCGCAGGCCTGCTTTTCCCGCGTATGCGTGGGTCGCGGATCGAGGCCTACACAAAGAAGACTGTCGCTCTCACGAGATCGTCGCTCGAGCCGGTCGAAAAAGTTCTGCACGTTTTGGCCTCCGGAACTACGCCTCGGATATCGCCCGGATGCAAACCGGGCGCCGATTCTCGGTAGCCAACTTAGAGTATTCGGTGCATAATGGCAAGCAATGCGATTACATCCAACCAAAACTAAGGCAGTTATCGTCGACGTTCAGGACCGCCTGTTTCCCCATATCGAGGGCCACGAGGCACTCGCGAACAGGCTCGAGATTCTGATCCGCGGCCTCGGGGCTCTCGAGGTTCCGATCACGGTAACCGAGCAGTACCGCAAGGGGCTCGGGCCCACCGTGGGGGTGGTGGAGCGCGCGCTGGCGGACGGCGGTGTCGAGACCTCGGCGCTCGAGAAGATGTCGTTCAGTTGCTGCGACGATGAAACAATCGCCGAGCGGATCAACAGCGGTCGCCCGCACACCGTGATACTCGCCGGCATCGAGACGCATATCTGCCTGCTGCAAACCGCGATGGACCTCCTCGACGACGGAACCATCCCGGTAGTACCGGCCGACGCCACCGGCTCGCGTCGCGCCGCCGACCGCGAGATCGCGCTTAAGCGTATTCGGCAGTTCGGCGGCGTTGTAACCACGGTCGAGAGTTTGCTGTTCGAGTTATGTCGGTACGCCGGCACCGAGCGCTTCCGCGCAATCTCGGCGTTGGTGAAGTAAACCGCCGCCGCGAACGCGATGAGGCTGGGCAGATCATGAGCAAACGAGTCGGCTTCGTATCGTTCCGGTTTGCCGGCACCGACGGCGTCTCGCTCGAGGCGCTCAAGTGGGTGCAGGTGCTCGAGGCGAACGGGTTCTCGTGCTACTTTCTCGGCGGCGAGTTGGACACGCCGGCCGAGCGCTCGATGCTGGTGGAGGAGCTGCATTTCCAGCACCCTCGTATCCGTAGGCTGTACGACGCCTGTTTCAGCGAGGCGGGGCGTTCCCGAGCGGTCACCGACGAGCTGCACGCGGTGCGCGACCGCATCAAGGACGTGATCGAGGAGTTCGTTCGCCGCTTCGAGATAGACTTACTCGTTCCCCAAAACGCGGTCACGATACCGCTCAACCTGCCGTTCGGGATGGCCTTAACCGAGTTTATCGCCGAAACCCGCATCAACACGATCGCGCACCACCACGACTTCTTCTGGGAGCGCAAGCGCTTCCTGCGAAACTCGGTCTGGGACATCCTCAACGGATGCTACCCGCCCCATCTGCCGTCGGTAACCCATGTGGTGATCAACTCATCGGCGCAGAATCAGCTCGCGCTCCGCACCGGGATCGCGGCAACCTTGATCCCGAACGTAATGGGGTTTGAGAACCCGCCCGAGCCGCCCGACGAGTACGCCTCCGATATTAGAGCTGCGCTCGGAATCGAGGAAGACGAGTTGTTGGTCCTGCAACCGACGCGCGTGGTGCAGCGCAAAGGAATAGAGCACGCAATCGAGCTGGTGGCGCGGCTCGGTCGCAAAGCCACGCTCGTGATCTCTCACGCCTCGGGCGACGAGGGCTACGAGTACCAGCAGCGCGTACGCGAGTACGCCCAGCTGCTCGGTATCAGCGCGGTATTTGTAGACGACATCATAGCCGATACGCGCGGCACCACTGCCGACGGGCGGAAGGTCTACTCGCTGCAAGACGTCTATCCGTTTGCCGATCTCGTGACGTATCCGTCTTTGTTCGAGGGCTTCGGAAATGCGTTTCTCGAGACCGTTTACTTCCGCAAGCCGATCCTGGTCAACAACTACTCGATCTATTCGTACGACATCAAGCCGAAAGGCTTTCGAGTGATCGAGATGGACAACTTCATCTCGGACGAGACCGTCGCCGCTACGCGCCGGGTGCTCGACGACGAAGAGTACCGGTGCCGGATGGTGGAGTATAACTACGCGCTCGGGTGCCGATACTTCTCGTACCACATCCTCGAGAACAAGCTGTTATACCTCGTGAAATCGGTGTACGGACGCGAGGAAGACACTGCCGCCTGCCCCGACCCCGACGCCTGTTAGGCTCCTGAGGCTACGCGCTCGGTCGAGACCGCGTAGCGCAACCACAACACCTCGTACGGTGCGAGCTCAACGGAAACGCGGTTACCGTGCTCTCGCGTGGGGTACAAGATGTCGTTCGAGATGAGATCACGAAAGGTGCGGTCCTCCCCCAGCGCGATCTCCGCTTCGCGAAACTCGGCCGCCGCCGGATCGGGGCTCACGTTGTGCAGACATAACACCGCCTCGCTCCCCTCGGTGCGCAGCACCGCGAACACCGCCGCGTCCGTAGTAAGCACGCGTTGCTCGGCCGACGGATCGAGCGCGGTGTGCCGCGCGCGCGCGCGCAGCAACTCTTTGTAGCCCTCGAACACCATGCCCCGCAGCGAATCACGGTCGGCGAGCTCGGCGACAACCTCGTCATAGGTGGGCTTGGCTCGATTGATGGTACGGTTATGGCCGGTTTGCTCCACGCCTTCGCTCCAGTTCTCGGAGCCGATCAAGCTATGGAGATAGATACCCGGCACGCCCGCGAGCGCGAGCATGATCGCTTGCGAGCACAAAAACGCCCGCGCGCGTTGCTCGGCAGGAAGGTTCGGGTCGGCAATCGCACTCAGGTAACTTATATTGAGCTCGTACGGCACCTCCCCGGCCGGCGTCGCCTTGTACGATACCAGCCCGCCGCGCTCGCGCACGCCTTCGATGAGGCGCTCGATGCGGTCTTCCGGCAGCGCACCGCGCGCCGGCAGTACCCCCACGCCGTCGTGCGACGCCAGGAAGTTGAAAAACGCGGTGTCGGTGCTGCGCCGCGGCAGCGTAGCGGCCCATTCGCTCAAATGGCGCGCGTCGGCATTCAAGAAAGCGTCGAGCGTCAGAGGCGGAAGCGAGAAGTTGTATACCATATGCGCTTCGTCGGTTCCGTCGCCGAAGTAACTCACGTTTTCGTCGTGAGGCACGTTGGTTTCGGTGATGATCAAGGCCCACGGCGCAACTTCCTCTATCACCGCTCGCATCAGCCGCACCACCGCGTGGGCCTTGGGATGGTGGATACAGGAGGTTCCGAGCTCTTTCCAGAGATAGGCGACCGCGTCTAGTCGCACAATCTGGGCCCCCCGTTGTAGGTACAGCAGCAGAACATCGAGCATCTCGAGCAGCACGCGTGGATTCGCGTAGTTGAGGTCGACCTGATCGCGGCTGAAGGTAGTCCAAACCAGTCGTGGGCCGCGCGCGGTCTCGAACTCGTGCAACAGCGGGAGCGCCCGCGGCCGCACCACGGTTGAGGTGTCGGTGCCGGGCGGGACGGTGATGAAAAACTCGTTGTACGGCGCCTCATCGCGAAGAAAAGCCCGAAACCACTCGCTCTCGGCCGAGCAGTGATTGAGCACCAGATCGACCATCAGGATGAAGTCTTGTCCCAAGCGCTCGAGGTCTTCCCAGCTTCCGAGCTCGGGGTTCACCTGCCGATAGTCGATCACCGAAAACCCGTCGTCGGACGAATACGGGGAAAACGGCAGCACATGCACGCCCGAAACCGTGCCCTCGAGTTCATCGGCAAGAAACCGATGCAGATACGCAAGCGGAGAGGCATCCGGCCCTCGGAGATGATCACCGTACGCGATCATCACCGCATCGCGACGGTCGAGCCCGATTCCGGCATGCTCGGAGGCCGCCCGCTCAGGCCCGTCATCGCGGCGGCTGCGACGGCTTTCGGGTATCTGCATGAGCGCCCGATAGCGCTCGATCAGCTCATGCACCTGATCGACGGTTCGCTCGGCGGTAGCCGATCCGTAAATCTCGGCCCACAAGTTACTGATGCCCACGTTCATACCAGTTACTCTACGGCAGGCGGCGCCGGCTGTGCAAGCATCAATTGCCGACACCGGTTTTGGCGGCAGCTTTCCGGCATAGCGGAGCGACCGTGCAATCCACAAGGCGCGTGTCGGTACGGCTTGCGTCGAACACCGCGTTCGCTCGATACTGCAGGTATGCACACGGCCTCATGGAGCCACAGCGGCTCGAGTCCTCGCGCCGAGACGGAGCAGCTTGTCGTCATGCATTACCACCTCAAACCGGGTGGAGTAACCAGCGTGATCCGCGACGATCTGAAGGCGCTCCGGCGATACTCCACGCGGTTCGGGCGCATCACGGTTCTCACCGGCTCGGATGACGGCACCTCCGCGTTTCGGAAAGCGCTGGAAGACGATGCCGCGAGGCCGGCGCATAGGGCCCCCGAGCTCGAGATCCTGGTTGCCCCGGAGCTCGAGTATCATGAAGAACCGGAACCAGGAGAACTGCTCGATCCGCTTCGCAGACTCCTGCGGCGCTTTCTGGGCGATCAAACGGTCTGGTGGGTGCATAACTATCACCTCGGCAAGAATCCGGTCTTCACCGAACTGCTGCTCGAACTGCTCGCCGCGCACCCCGAGCAGCGCGCATTGCTGCAGATACACGACTTCGCCGAGTGCGGCCGCTACCACAACCTGGCGCGGCTGCGCAGCTACATAACGCGTGATCCGTATCCGGTTACGCCGAATATACGCTATCTTACGATCAACGCACGCGATCGTGAGCTCCTGGCGGCGGCGGGTATTCCGGCCTCACAGGTCTGGACACTGCACAACCCGGTTCAGCTGGGGCCGAGCCCGGAGACTCACAAAGCGAACCCGGCGCGGTCCGACGCCGGAGCGCCCGGCGCACCCGGGGCGGCCGGGGGCACCGACGGCTCTACCGAGTTTGCGCGCGACCGCCGCGCGGTACGTCGGGCGCTCGCCGAGGCGTTCGGCGTCGATCACGGGCAGTTCGACCCAGAGTTGCCGATGGTGGTGTACCCGGTCCGTACGATACGGCGGAAAAACGCGTTCGAGGCGCTGTTGTTGAACCGAGTCGCCGGCCGATCGCACAATACGCTTATAACGCTCGCCGGCGTGTCCGAGGCCGAAAAACGCTACTCCGGGCTTGTGCAGACTGCGTACCGCGAGGGAGTCGTAAAGGGGCTCTGGGGCATCGGCGACCGGCTTGCTCGCGCAGGCCTAGAGTTCGACGATCTGGTAGCGGCAGCGGACCTTATTATCTCGACCTCGATACAGGAAGGGTTCGGGTATCAGTTCGTAATGCCGCTTACCCACAACGTTCCGTTGCTTGCCCGTAGGCTCGAGGTGCTCGACGGCACCGATCTGCTGTTCGACCGGTTTCCGGCGTTCTTCTACGAGGAGCTGCGCGTTCCCTGGACGCTGCCTCGTGACCACGAGCTGCAGGCAAAAACGCGCCGGGCCTACGAGAGGCGCCTTGAACGCACTGCTGCACTGCTCCCCACCACGGCGCTCGAACGACTGCGGGGCGAGCTCGATGCGTTGCTCAACGCTCCGACCGCCGAGTTCAGCTATCTGGCGCCGTCGCACCAATACGAGATCGTGAAACAGGCCGAAACTGATCACGGATACCGCCGCGAGGTAGCAACGCTAAACACCGAGATCCGAACGCAGCTCGAGTATCTGCTTGAGAGCGAGCTCGATCGGCGCACCAACCTGTCCGAGCGCACCCAGCACCTCGAGCAATGGTTCGGACTGCCGGCGATCTCTGCAGGCATCGAAACCGTGATGGCTGCCTTCGGTACCGCGACCGGCGACGCGGCCCCTGCCATACGGCAGGCAGCGCCACACGAACCCGCGCAGCGCGCCGCGATCCGTGCCTCCGTTTCCGCCGAGCGCCGATTCCTACCCGGCGACAACCCGCTCGAGCGCCTCACCTATGCCTTCGCGCGGCTCGAAAACCTGAGGCTCCTGTATGAGTGAGCCGGCGTCACGGAACATGCAAACTGTATCGTTATATCGGTATCAATAAGGTTGCGTTTTTAATCGTCCCCGGTTATAGTGGGAACTACACGTCAATAGGATGTTCGTCATCTCGGTCGCAACACAGCGAATGGTGGATGATTGAACTGTGCAAATTCTATAAGGAGTGATAAGACGCTATGTCAGACAAAAATATGGTCGTTATCGACGGTAATACCGCGGCCGCGTACGTGGCACACGCCACCAACGAAGTCATCGCAATTTACCCGATTACACCGTCCTCACCCATGGGAGAGCTCTCGGACCAGTACTCGGCCGAGAAGCGAGCAAACATCTGGGGGACCATCCCTCACGTAGTCGAGATGCAGTCCGAGGCCGGCGCCGCCGGCGCGGTTCACGGCGCCCTCACCACCGGCGCTCTCACCACCACGTTTACCTCATCGCAAGGGCTCTTGCTGATGATCCCGAACATGTACAAGATTGCCGGTGAGCTTACCCCCACGGTATTTCACATCGCCGCGCGCGCGGTCTCGTCGCAGGCGCTCAGCATCTTCGGCGATCACAGCGACGTCATGGCCGCCCGCTCCACCGGTTTCGGGCTGCTGTCGTCCAACTCCATCCAGGAAGCGATGGACCTCGGTTTGATCGCGCAGGCAGCCACGCTCGAGTCGCGCATTCCGTTCCTCCATTTCTTCGACGGCTTCCGCACCTCGCACGAGGTACAGAAAGTTGAAGAGGTTCCGTACGAGGTGATGCGCAAGCTCATCAAGAGCGAGTACGTGCACGCCCATCGCGAGCGCGGGCTCAATCCCGAGCGCCCCGCGATCCGCGGAACCAGTCAGAACCCCGACGTCTTCTTTGCCGGACGCGAAACGGTCAATAAGTACTACGAGGCCACACCCGCGATCGTGCAAAAGTACATGGACGAGTACGCGAAACTCACCGGTCGACAGTACAACCTGTTCGACTATGTCGGCGCGCCGGATGCCGAGCGCGTCGCTATCCTGATGGGCTCGGCCGCCGAGACGATGGAAGAAACCGTTGAGTATCTTGCCGCCCAGGGCGAGAAGGTCGGCATGATCAAGGTACGCCTCTTCCGGCCGTTCGATACCAAGGCGCTTCTGCAGGCCCTGCCGAAAACCGTCAAGGCAATCTCGGTTCTCGACCGCACCAAGGAACCCGGCGCCCTCGGTGAGCCGCTGTACGAAGACGTTTGGACCACCGTCTCGGAAGCAATGCTCGACGGTAGCGCGCCGTTCGCGTCGCAACCCACGATCGTCGGTGGCCGCTACGGTCTCGGTTCGGCCGAGTTCACTCCGGCGATGTGCAAGGCGGTTCTCGACAACCTGAAGGCGAACAAGCCCCAGAACCATTTCACGGTGGGAATCAAGGACGACGTCACCAACACGACGCTCGAGTTCGACCCGTCGTTCTCCACCGAGACCGAAGGTGTGCACCGGGCGCTGTTCTACGGGCTCGGGGCCGACGGAACGGTAGGCGCCAACAAGAACTCGATCAAGATCATCGGCGACGCCACCGAGAACTACGCGCAAGGCTACTTCGTGTACGACTCTAAGAAGTCCGGCGCTACCACGGTGAGCCATCTTCGCTTCGGCAAAGACCCGATCAAGGCCACATACCTCATCAACAAGGCCAACTTCCTTGCATGCCACAAGTTTTCGTTCCTCGAGAAGCTCGACATGCTAAGCAAGGTCGAGAACGGCGGCGTGTTCTTGCTCGCGGCTCCCTATGGGCCCGACGAGGTCTGGGAACATCTGCCGGTTGAGGTTCAGAAACAGATCATAGATAAACAGCTGCAGTTCTACGTGATCGACGCGCTCAAGATCGCCGACGAAATGGGAATGGGCAGCCGGATTAACGTGATCATGCAGACCGCGTTTTTCAAAATCTCTGGGATCCTTCCCGAGGATGAAGCGGTGGCGCTGATCAAGGACGCCATTAAGAAAACCTACGGCTCCAAGGGCCAAGACATCGTCGACAAGAACATCGCGACGATCGATGCCGCGCTCGCCGCGGTGAAACAGGTCGATTATCCCAAGACTGCATCGAGCACCGCCCGAATGGTTGCCCCGGTGCCGCAGGACGCACCCAAGTTCGTTCGCGAGGTCACCGGCGAGATCATCGCCGGCCGAGGCGACAAGCTGCCGGTTTCCAAGCTACCGGCCGACGGCACCTACCCAACCGGTACCACAAAGTACGAGAAGCGCAACGTTGCCGAGATGATTCCGGTCTGGGAGCCGGAGGTCTGTATCCAGTGCGGTGACTGCGCCGCGGTCTGTCCGCACGCCACCATTCGCATGAAGGCCTACGACCCGAAGTACCTGCAGTCCGCACCGGCTACGTTCAAGTCCTGCGAAGCCAAGGGCAAAGAGTTCAGCGGCATGCAGTTCACGATTCAGGTAGCTCCGGAAGACTGCACCGGGTGCGGCGTGTGTGTCGATATCTGCCCGGCATTCGAAAAGGTAGACGGCAAGAAGACCGACCGCAAGGCGATCAACCTCTCGCCGCAACTGCCGTTGCGCGAACAGGAGCGCGAGAACTGGAACTTCTTCCTCAACGAGATCCCGAACCCCGATCCGGCTATGCTCAATCTCAACACCACCAAGGGTTCGCAGATGCTCGAGCCGCTCTTTGAGTTCTCGGGAGCCTGCGCCGGCTGCGGCGAGACACCGTACGTGAAGCTCTTAACACAGCTGTACGGTGACCGCGCGGTGATCGCGAACGCCACCGGGTGTTCCTCGATCTACGGAGGAAACCTGCCGACCACACCGTACACCACACGCGCAGACGGGCGCGGGCCGGTATGGTCGAACTCGCTGTTCGAGGATGCCGCCGAGTTCGGTTTCGGCATGCGACTGACCTCGGATAAGCTCATGGAGTACGCTCGTGAGCTGCTCGACCGCGCAATCGCCGAGCCCCCTAAGGGTGTAAACGCAGCACTGCTCGAGAACCTCAAGAATAACGCGCAAAAGTCTCCGCAAGAGATCGAGCAACAGCGCAAGTGGGTCGGTGAACTGAAGGAAGCGCTCGCCGGCAGCAAGGCCGGGCTCGCACAAGAGCTGCTCTCAACCGCCGACAACCTTATCAAGCGCTCGGTCTGGATCCTCGGTGGCGACGGTTGGGCCTACGACATCGGCTTCGGCGGGCTCGACCATGTAATCGCATCCGGGCGAAACATCAACATCCTGGTGATGGACACCGAGGTATACTCCAACACCGGAGGACAGATGTCCAAGGCAACTCCCACCGGCGCAATCGCGAAGTTCGCGTACAGCGGCAAATCGATCCAGAAAAAGGATCTCGGCATGATGGCGATGAGCTACGGCTATGTCTACGTCGCTCGCGTATCGCTCGGGTACAACCGCATCCAGACGCTCAAGGCGTTCCAGGAAGCCGAGGCCTACGACGGGCCTTCGATCATCATCGCGTACTCGCACTGTATTGCGCACGGCATCGACATGTCGAAGGGTCTGCAGCAGGGCAAGGCTATCGTGACCTCGGGCATGTGGCCGCTGTTCCGCTACAACCCGCTGTCCGAGGATCAGGGCAAGAACCCGCTGCAACTCGACAGCAAGGCGCCTTCCACCGATGTGGAGGACTTCATGTACAAGGAGATTCGGTTCCGCAGCTTGAAGAACAGCGAACCCGAGCTCGCGGCGCGCTATCTTGATGCGACGCGTAAGCACGTGAAGCAACAGTACGCCACGTACAAGTACCTCGCCGATCGGCCCGGAAGCGCCGAGACGGAAGGCTAAGAGAAACAAATACAACGGATTCGGCGTGCTGCGAGCAAGCGGCACGCCGGAACACCCCCTAACCTAAAAAACCCAGCCGAGCGGCTGGGTTTTTTCGTACGTTGGGCTTGCCTACGTGACTCGCCGGGGCGTTATTCGTCTGAACTCATCGTTTCCTCGAGAACCCGGTTGAAGCTCTCGAGAATCGTTTTGGTGACGTTTTTGGCGTCTACCCGTGGTACACCGGCGTCGCGCCAGATGGATTTCTCGAAAAACTCCTGCACGGCTTCGAGCAGATCTTCGGTGTGGTAGAAGATGTAGGAGAAGTTGTGCCCTTGGCTCTTGACGATTGTGAACGATGTGTAGGTGATCACGGGCTCTTTGCCGATCATGATCCGGTCCTGCCGGCGCGAGGTGTAGGTCTCCAGCTCCTTGTAGCGATAAGGAATCTTATGGAACGCATCACGGTACGCGGGCTCGATGTGCTTACTCGAGTAGTTGTTCGGCTCAACCAGCACGAAAATTTTTCGCCCTTCGGCCTGAAACGTGAGCCCATCCTCACTCGGATAAATGTCCTTCACGGCGTTGTATGCCGTAACCTCATACTTCGTGTAGGTCGAGTTCGCGTCGAAGAACGCGCTCACGATAAACCCGCCGTGCGACGGGAGCTCGCCGTTACTGTACGCGGAAAATAGCTCTTTAACGACTGCCATCCGTACGTCCTTTTTCGGAGTGTAGATACTGCAGTATAGTTACAGATTATCTCGTTGTCAAACAAGAACCTGTTACCGGTGCCGTTTTCTTGGTTATCGAGCACTGTTGAGTGCCGGCACACGACGAGATATAATCTCGAACATCGATGAAGCTGTATCATGCGCTGGAGCTGCTCGGTATCGGGCCCGGCAGTACCGAGCAAGACTTGACCCGAGCATTTCGTGATCGGGTGAAACGATATCATCCCGACTCCAACCCCGACCGTCCGGAGTGGTCCAACGGCATGATGGCGCAGCTCAACGAGGCCTACGAGACCGTGCGCTCGCACCTTGACGAACACCGCAGCCGTCACGGGCTCAAAGAGCGCGCCGAACGCTACCGCGCGCGAGGCTCCTCATCGAGCCCGGGCGCCGGTGCGGCCCGTGAGGGTGAGGGTGCGGGGTTTTCTTACCCCGGTTCCCGCGCCGACGAGGCGGCCGAAACTTCGGAACGACCGCAGTTCTATGCCGCTTATGAGGAGCCGTTCAACCCTGCGTTCTTGCGCGCGTTCTCACACGCCACCGAAACGCTACTCGACGGTGTCTTTCAGTATTACCAGTACGGCTTACAGAACGTGCACCTACGCGCCGAAGGCAATCTCCGTACTCGCTACCGCGGCGCGCTGCGGCGCGTTCGAAAGGCCATAGAGCAACTCGAGCGAATTACCTCCACCGACCAATTGAACCGCGCGGAGCTCGAGCGGCTCACGCTTACCGTACGCTTCGCACATGCGTTTCACCGCAGCATGCAAATCGACAAGTTTTTTCGCCCTGCAAGCGGCGGCTTCGAGACCAAGGCCTACCGCCACTATCGGCGAGGCACCGAGCTGCTAGACGACGTTATCGGGCGCAGTTTGTTCCCGACGAGTCTCGGTCTGCGAAACGGACATCCTCCCCTCGCCGAGTGCGCACAGCGGAGCGAGCACGAGCTGCTCACGGTGGTCACGCAGTTTCAACAGAGCGATTGGTCGCCCGAGGCAATCGTGAAACTCAAGCTGCTCGGTTCGATCGTGGAGCTCCACTCCGCGGGTATTCTGCAAACAGAGTAAGCCGACTCTCCCGAACGCACCGAGTCGGCTGAGTTAACAACAAGGGCCGAGCACCCAAAGGCACCCGGCCCATCTTCACGATCTACACAACAGTGCGGTCTTCACGGCTCGTAGGGAACTCGCCGGCGATGGCGAGCGATTCCCTGCTACTTCTGCACCTCTTCACCGTTCTTTCTGGCGATCAGGAGCTGCGCGATCGCGAGCTTCGCGATCGGAATGCCGTACGGCGAACACGAAACGTAGTTCAGTCCGTTATCCATTGCAAACGGAATGTTCGCGGGTTCGGCGCCGTGCTCTCCGCACACCCCAAGTGTGATATCGGGCCGTGTGAGCCGCCCGCGTTCCGACGCGATCTGGATTAACTCCTTCACCTGCTCGCCAAGCACCTTAAACGGGTTCTCTTCAAGCAGGTCGAGCTCGGTATAGTCCGAGAAGAAATTATTGAAGTCGTCGCGTGACAGACCGTTGGTTGTCTGCGTTAAGTCGTTGGTACCGAAGCTGAAGAAATCGGCATACCGAGCGATCTTGCCTGCTTGCAACGCAGCGGCCGGCAGCTCAACCATCGTCCCGACCTTGAACTCGATCGGGGAGGTACCGTACTGCTTACGGATTTCCTCCTCGATATCGCGAATCCCGGCAATCGCCTTACCTTCGATGCGCTTTCCGTTACGGATTGTCTTCATCTCGGTTGAGCTCATCACCAGCGGGATCATGATCTCGGGAACCGCGCGCTTGCCTTCCTTCTTGAGCTTATACGCCGCCTCGAAGATTGCGCTTACTTGCATATTGTAGATCTCGGGATACGAGATCGCGATGCGGCAACCGCGATGCCCCAGCATCGGGTTAAACTCGTTGAGCATGTCGCAGCGAGTCTGGACCTCGGCCTTCGTGATGCTCTTCTTCGATTTACGCAGAAACGACACAAACTCGTCCATGCTGTCTGAGGTATGCGGCAGAAACTCGTGCAGCGGCGCGTCTAGCAATCGAATGGTGACCGGATACCCCTCCATGGTCTTGAACAGGCTATAGAAATCCTCGACCTGCCACTTGCGCAGTTCGTTGAGGATCTTCTTGCGCTCCGCTACGCTGTCGGCCACCACCATCGCGCGAAACTTGTTGATTCGCTTCTCGTTGAAAAACATGTGTTCGGTGCGGCACAGCCCGATACCCTTGGCCTTGAACATCAGTGCGAGCTCGGCATCCTTCGGCTGGTCTGCGTTCGCGTGAACGTCGAACTCGCCGATATTGCTCTGAACGATCTCGAGCAACTCGAGCAGACCGCTTCCCTCCGGCGTGGGCTTCATCAGCTCGCCCTTGCCGAGATATATGACCGGTTCCTCGTAGTACGGAACGTTCAAGGTAATGTAATCGCCTTCTTTGACGGTCTTATCCCCGATCTTCATCGAGTTCTTATGAAATTTGATCCCCGGATAGACCATCGCGACTTTTCCGAGACTTCGCGCGACCACCGGAGCATGCGACGCATACCCGCCTTCGGACGACAAGACCCCCTGCGCGATCTCGATCGCCTTCACATCCTCGGCGAAGGTCGAGGGCATCGCAAGAATGAAGTTCGTCTCCTGCTCGCGCTGCGCAGCGATACGATAGGCCTTCACAAGACTCTCGGTCGAGAAAAACACCCGCCCGATCGCGGCGCCGACCGCGCCGGCGATCCCGCCGGTGAAACTCGTGAACCGTTTGACCGAGTTCGGATCAAGCGCAGGATGCAGAATCTCCGAGAGCCGTCCCGGTTTGATGGCGTTGATCAGGTACTGGTCGTCGATAACCTTATCGCGATGCAGGTCGAGCAGAGTCTTGATCTCGGCCTGAGTTGAGTTGTCGGAGACCGGGCGTTGGTCTATCAGCCAGAGCTTGCCGTTTTCAACCGTGAACCTGACCCTACGGATCTCCTTGAAATGCCGCTCGAGCTCCTTCCCGATTCGCTCAAGCTCCTTGAGATACTCTTTGCCGATCTTGTCGATCGATTTTCCGGCCTTCTCGCGCTCGTCGAACGCGCGGTCGAAAAACTCTCCGCGTACAACGTTCTCACCGCTGATGATATCGTGCGTCGTGTATTGGCCGAAGCAGCTGTTCTTCCCGAAGTTGCCGAACACCATCGTCTGAACGAGCAACGCCGAATCGACGCTGGTAGGGTTGGCGCTGAACAATTTCTGAAACAACTTAATGACGTAATCGAGCTGCGCGTAGGTATCGGTGTAGATGTGCTCCGGGAACAATGACCGATGCTGCTCGATCGTTTTTAGGATGCCCGACTTGCTGCGCTGCTTCTTCAGCTTTTGCTGAAACGCTCCGAGCTTCTGTTTTCTGTCGGCCTTGAGGCCCTCGGTAAGGAGCTCGAGCTCGATGATCTTCTGCACAACATTCCCGTACTCTTGGTACGCGAACTCTTCACCGACGTAACTCGCGAAGCCGTCTGCGGTTCTTTCGCACAGACCGATGTTGTGGATCGTCGAGAAGATGTTGACCATATTCAACATCGGGCTCTCCACAACCTTGATCAATAGAGGGTTCTCGGGGTCGTTGAACTTCTTGCCGAACACCGACTCCATCTTGGCTATCGGCTCGCGGAACGCCTCGGCAACCTGTACGTCGCCTTCGGCGATCTTGCCGAGCGTATCGTTCATCACGATAAACCCCGGCGAGATGGGAGCTCCCAAAGACGCGAGCTCCATCACTCTGCGCCCCCGACTACCGATATGCTCGAGGATCTCGGGCTGCTCCAGGTACTCGGTTGCGCTGAAAGAGTAGTACTGCTTCATACTCGGTTCTCCGTTTCTGTTGCTACCGCTTGCGTTGAGCGCTCGGACACGTCTATGAGCTAGAAGAGATCGAGCACTCGATCAACGCCACCTCGCAGGAAGACCTCGAAACGCGGACTCGCGCCCTCGTATAGGTACCGTTGCAGCTTCGCGACGTTCTTGATCTCGTCACCGACGACACTCACCATGATCGGCGTACCGTGCTTGACCTTCCCCCACTTGAACAGCGAGTTGATGTCGTTGATACGCTCGTTCTCGTACCAGATCAGTACGTCGAGACCAGGATGCTTCGCTTTGTAGCTTTCGATAATCTTCTTCCACGCCTCCACATTTCCGTTGTGAAACAGCTCGTTGGTTACGAGAACCGCGTAGCGTGGCGTAATGCGCCGTTTCTTTCCAACCTCGGCCGCGGGTGCCGCCGGCGGCGCAGCAGCTGTCGCGGTTGCGGTACCTGCCTCCACAGCATGCGCGGGGGCAGCCTCGGGCGCCGGCTCCGAAGCAACCTGCGGTGCAGGGCGCGCTAAACGAGTGGGGCCGCGCCCCTCGGTGCTGTAGCCCTTTTTGTCTTTGACATTGCGCCCGTGGATGAGTGCGATCATGTCGTCGGCGGCCTGCGTCAGCGTTTTTGCCTCCACCTCCGGCCCAACACCGCCGGCGTATACCACCATCAACTCGTCTTTCAAAAGCGGCAGAGCCGGTTCCCACGAAGCGGCGTCCTTGGGGTTGATGGTGAACAACCCCGCCTGCGGATGGTGGTACGCGATCACGATCTG
>PUOW01000380.1 GCA_003552185.1 Spirochaetaceae bacterium | reverse complement strand
GCGGAATCGATTGAGAATCGCAAAGCCGTGCGTGTCGATATCGCCCCAGTAGCGCAGCTCAACGCCGTGCAGCCACGCGACCGAGCCGAGTTCACCGAAGTCGTACCCGCGACCGAAGATCACCAGCGCATCGGGGAACTCCGGAAACGCAAGGCCGTTGATCTCGTTCTCGGTCACAAACACGGTGCAAACTGCCGGCGCCGTTTCGTCTGCGCGGGCAAACTCTTCCATCGGCATCGCGAGATCACCGCAGCCGTTCCAGCCGCTGCGGAGCGCAGGGTCGAGGAGCCGGAAACGCACCCGGTTCGGGCGCGTGCGGAACCCGTACCTCCGCTCAAAGCCGCGCGCGCCGGTGTGGGCGCTGTCGATCTCCTCGGCCGGCAACACCTCGTCGAACCATTGCGCGAGCACGCCACGATGCTGTTCGATGAACTTGGTATCTACCCCCGGTACCGAAAGCTGCCGCAGGTAGATCCCGGGCGACGGGTTTTGCAGGCGCCACTCGAGTACCGCAAGCAGGCGCTCGAGCGCCGCGTGGTGTTCTATAACGGCGAACGGGTGCTTCTCGGCCCAGGGTTGTAGCTCGCTTCGGCGTGTCGCGATCTTCTCGGCGCCGTTTCGAAATGCACGAAGCTGACCGCCGGTGCCGAGAAACGCCGCGAGGTCTTCGAGGCGGGCAAACCGGAGCGCGGCAGGCAACTCGTTGCGCCCCAGTACCCGATGGCGGATCGTCTTCCACTCGAGTTCGAAGCCGGCGCGCTGCTCGGCCTCCTTGAGGCCGGTGACCCAGTCGCGCACCGCCGAGAAATGCTCCACCATCTCAGCCGCGCTCGGGCCGCGGAGCGGAACCCGGTGCGGGAACTCCACCGCGCCGCTCAAAAACGCGCCGCTACGCCAGCGTTTCGCGAGCCGACGTTTGAGCTCGCTGAGTTGCGTCCAGCGGGTGCGGGTTCCGGCTGCGCCGCCGCCGGCGCCGGCTGCGGCGGCGTCGCCCGAGGCCGCCCCCGGTTCACGTTCGCTCATGCTTCCCGCGCCTGCTTTTCACGCCGGTATTCCTCTATCGTGAGGCAACGCAGGAGTGACTCTCTGCCGTCGTGGCTGTGCACAAAGCCCACCGTCGAGACATAGGGCTCGATGATGTGAATCTTTTGAAGCGGTGTGATGATCAGCAGCTGCAGGTTCAGCTCCTTGAACAGCCGCAGCCCGTAGCGGGTGGACTCGTCGGAGCCCTTGCCGAAGGCTTCGTCTATCACTACGAAGCGGAAACTGCGCGAACGCGTTTCACCCCACTCGAGCCCAAACTGGTACGCGAGACTCGCCGCGAGCACGGTGTAGGCGAGCTTCTCTTTCTGACCGCCGGACTTGCCGCCCGAGTCGGTGTAGTGCTCGTACTCGCTGTTGTCTTCTTTCCAACGCTCCGAGGCCGCGAACGCAAACCAGTTGCGCACGTCGGTCACCTTCTCGGTCCAACGGCGGTCTAGATCGGCGGCACCTTCGCGGCCCTTGAAGCGATCGATGATCGACTTCACCTGAAGGTATTTGCTCTCGGTGTACTGCTCGTCTTGTGATCCGGTGAAGCTGCCTTCGGTGCAGCTCTTGAGTTCTTGCTTGAACGAGCGTATCTCGCTGTCGGTAGAGTTCTGCGCCTCGAGCACGATGTAGCGGTCCTTGTTGAACTCAATCGCCGACATCGAGCGATTGATGCGCTCAACGCGTTCCTTGATGATCTGGCACTCTTTGTTGAGCTGCGCTTGAAAGTTCGCGATCTCGCGGATCGTGTTTTCGTTGAGCAGTGCCTTAAAGCGCGCTTCAAAACGCGGTAGATCGTCGGCCCGCAAGCGCGCGAGGAGCTCGCGGTACTCCGAGGCAGACTCGAGCGCGGCGTCCATCTCGCGCGTCTCGGCCGGGTACTCGCGGCGGAAGTCCTGCATCGCCGAGATGATACGCTCGTGCAGCGCCTTGATGCGCTTGTCCTCGGCGTCGATCTTGGCCTGCACCGCTTCGCGCAGCTCCTGCTGTCGATTGTCGCAGTTCTCGACCGTGAGGCGCTGCTCGCCGAGCAGCTCGGCGCGCAGCGGCTCGATACGCTCGGCCAACTCCGCGATCGGCGTTTCGGAACTCTCCAATAGTTCGCGTGTTTGCTCGCGCAGTTCCTGCGCCTGTGAGAGGCGGTCTTCGAGTCGCGCAACCTCGGCCTTCGCCGCGTCGAGCTCCTGCTCGCCGGCGGCTATCCGGGCCTCGAGGTCTTCAAGCTGTTGGTTGAGCGTCTTAAGAACATCGGAGTCCGACTCGAGGCGTGCGATCTCGGCCGAGATGGTTTCAATGCGCGCCGCGACGGGGTGCCAATCGATGTCCTCGAAGTACACGAAGTTGTGCAAACGATCGAGCGCGCGGCGTCGGTCTTCGATCTTCGCGCCCTGCTGTTTGAGATCCTCGATGGTAGCGGCGAGTTGCTGCATCTCGTGCTCGAGCGTCCGCGCGCGAAGGCCGAGAGCCTCGATCTTGTCTTCGTTGCGCCAGCCTAGAACGTAACGGCTCCGATCCTGCAGGCTGTGTCGGTCGTCTTTTTCGTGACGGAGTGCCGAGCCCTTCACTTGCCCTGCTTTGGTGAGCCCACGCCGTGCGCGACGGAACTCTTGCAGGGTTTCGCAGCAGGTGTAATCGAAGCGCTGCCGCAACTGATGCTCGAGCCATGCGCGCATCGGATGGTCGGGCTTGAGATCGAGCTTGTGCAGTAACGAGGTTGGTTCGAGCTCGGTGGGCTCGGGTGTACGGTCCTCCAGTACACGGTAGTATACCAGCCGGCCGCGCAGATGCGTGGCGTCTACCCACTCGGCCACCGCGGCGTAGAGCTCATCGGGCACCAGGAGCGACAGGGCGAAGTTGCGCATCACGCGCTCGATCGCACCCTCCCAGGCGTGCGCATCTTCGCGAACCATGATGAGCTCGCCCGCGAACGGCAACCGCTCGTCGGAAACCTTGAGCTCCTCGCAAAGACGATCTCGGATTCTTACCTGCTGCGAATCGATGTTGCTCTTACGGCTTTGCAGCGACTCGATCTCGGAACTCAGCTCGGCGTGCTCTTCGCGCAATCGCCGAAACGACAGCTCCCGCTCGGAGCGACGGTTATCGAGTTCGGCACGCTCGGTTTTGAGTTCCTCGGCGGCCGACTCGGCCGCTTCGCGGTTCTCGCGGAAGCCGTCGGCGTCTACGCGCGCCGGGAACTCAACCGCCTCGCAGAGTGCTTGGTAGTCGTCGAAGCGTGCAAGCCGCTTGTCTTTGTCGTGCTCCAGCTGCGCGCGCTCGGCCTTGAGGCTCTCGATGCGGTCCCCGCCGTTCTCCGCGATCGCGCGCTTAACCTCGTCGCGCTCGGCGCGCTGTCCGCCGAGCGCCTGTTGGAGGCGGTCGCGCTTGGTGCGCTCCTTCGCGGCGCTCTGCTCGAGGTTTGCGATGCGCGTTTTGAGAAGCCGGTCCTTGAGATGTGCGAAGTACGCGCGGAGCCCCTCGCGCGACCGTAGCAGCTCGGCGCGGTGTGCAGAGGCGGCGGCGTGCGAATCGAGCCGCTCCACCAGCGGCTCTAGCCGAGCTATCTGGTCCTTGGCGCGGAGTACCGCTTCGTGCGCACGGTTGAGGTCGTCGAAATGCGCAATCAAGGCCTCGATGCGCTCGCTGACGTCGAACGACTCGAGCATATGCTCGCGCACGAAGGTGGTGAGGTTTCCCACCGCCTTCATCGAGACGGTTTGGTGAAACAGCTCGAGCGCCTGCTCACTTTGGAGGCCGAATCGGCGGCGGAACGCGGCCCCGTACGCCGGGAAGCTGTCGAAGATCGGCTCGGTGTGCGCCAAGTTGCGAATGCGCTTGCGCAGCTCGGTAAGGTCGGAACCGAATCCTGAGAAATGCTCGGTGATGCTGAGCTCGCGGTCCGAGACCACGTAGAAGCGCGTCGGCTGGCCTTGGGCCTCTTTCTGATGGAAGACCTGAGCGAGCGTGACGGTTTGCTCGAAGCCGGCGTTGTGAAACACGCCGAGGACCACCGAGTACGCGCTGCGGTCGCGCAGGGCCACCGGTTTGGCCGAGTAGCCGGCCTCGCTGCGTTCTGACTTATAGTAGCCAAGCACGTACGAGCGTAGGTCGCGTTCGCGAAACTCAGCGCCCGCGGCCTTGTTGTACGAAATGCGGTTTGCAGGTACCAACAGCGTCGTGATCGCGTCTACAACCGTGGATTTGCCGGAGCCGATATCGCCGGTGAGAAGCGCGTTACGCTGCTCCATCGGCAGGACCCAGACCTTGTCGTGAAAGGTCCCCCAGTTGTAGAGCTCTATGCGCTTGAGTCGAAAGCCGGTCATGGCGTCGCTGTCGGCGAACTCAAGAAATCCCTCGTTCAACATCATTCGTCCTTGCCGTGCTCGGCGT
>PUOW01000298.1 GCA_003552185.1 Spirochaetaceae bacterium | reverse complement strand
GGTGCCGAGCCCGGGGCCGAGGAGCGGTGCGGTGCCGACGGGGTGCGATTCGTCGGGAAGCTTGATCTCATGCTCCAGCGGCCCAGCGACGGGGCAACCGTGGTCCTCGATTATAAGCTCGGCGGAACACCGAAGAAGCGCGATCTGCGCGCGCTGCTCGAGGAGCAACCGCAGACGGTGCCGAATTTCCAGATGGCGGTGTACGCCGAGCTCGTTGAGCAGACGCAGCCGCCGTTCGGCGCGGCGCTGTATTACAGCATCAACGAGAATCGCTTCGGCGCTGCGCTTGGGGACGCTGCCGGCGCCTGGGTGAAAGCGACCGAGCTCGAGGCGGTTTCGCGTGCGGTGTGCGCGCAGGCGTGCGAGGTTGCCGAGCGCATCGCGGCCGGCCGCTATGACGAGAATCTCCTGCAGGACTCGTGCGGGGGCTGCGAAGCCCGCGCGGTATGCCGGCGCAAGTTCTATATTCGATAAGAGGACGAGGCAGATGAACACCGATGCACCCGGCGAGCCGAGCGTGCGGGACGGATCCCAGGCGCGCGAGCCCCAAGATACCGGCCGCCCCGCGTTCGACTCCTATCAACTCGCGGCGATCTCGGAGCGCCGAAACGCGGTTGTGTCGGCCGGAGCCGGTAGCGGAAAAACCGCGGTTCTCACCGAGCGCTACTGTCGATTGGTTGCCGAGGAACGGATCGCGGTAGACCGGATCTTGACCCGGACCTTCACGCGCAAGGCTGCTGCCGAGATGCACGAGCGCATCTACCGGCGTCTCTCGGAGCTCGATGATGCGTTTGTACAGGAACAGCTCGGGCGGTTCGATCGCGCCGAGATCTCGACGCTCGATAGCTTCTGCGGCCGGATCGTCCGCGCACGCGCGGCGCTGTTCGGCGTAGCGCCCAGTTTTACCGTCGATGAGCGCGAACACGAGCGCGTCGCTCGGCGCGTTGCGCTCGGGTTCCTCGGCGAGTATCGAGACGACGCCGCGCTGACTCGGTTCCTCGCCGACAACGGGTTCGAGACGGTGCTCGAGGATGCGCTTATTCGACTCGCACACGAAACGCTGACCGTCGCTCGCCCGGTGAAGTTCGAGGAGACCTTTCGGAATCAAGCCGCGAGGCTGTTCGGCGCCGCGGCCGAGATCCTTCGGTTGCTCGAGGGAGCACGAGCGTTTGTAGCCGAGGCCGGCGTGAGTGCCGAGGGCGACGCGTGGTTGAGCGCGATGCGGGCGGCGCTCGAGCAACTCGAGATGCCGGCGCCGGACGAGCTCGAGGCCGTCTCGCAGCGCATCGCCGAGGGAGCGCTCGAGCCCCGGGAGTTACCACAAACCGGAGGCGAGACCGCCGAACTGCTTCGCCCCATCGTCGCGTTTCTCCGGAGTATAGACCTCCGAAAAGGCAGCCGCAGCAACGAGGCGGTGGTGAACGCGAAACAGGAACTCAAGAGCGCTCGCGACGAGCTCGGTCCAAAGTTGCGGAGCATCTGCTTCAGTTTGACGACGCTCGGGGAACAGCGCCGCTTGTTCGAGCTGCTCGCTGAGTTTCAGGAGCGCGTGCTTGCCGCACGCCGGTTGTCGGGCGTCCTCACCTACTACGACGTGGTGGTGATGGCGATCGAGCTGCTACGACGCGAGCCGGAGCTCCGGCGTTTCTATAAGCAGCAGTTCGATCAGATCATGATAGACGAGTTTCAGGACAACAATCAGCTTCAGAAAGAGCTTCTGTATCTGCTTGCCGAGCGTCGGACGCGTGAGAGCGAGCGCGTTCCGGGGCCTTCCGAGCTCAGCCCCGAGAAGCTGTTCTTCGTCGGCGACGCCAAGCAGTCGATCTACCGATTCCGCGGCGCCGATGTTTCGGTGTTCCGGGGGCTCTCGGAGGAGCTCGCTGAGCATTCCGGGGTGCCGCTTTCGCTCGAGGCGAACTATCGCACCGATCCTGGGCTGGTGGAGTTCTTCAACCGCAGCTTCGAGGCGGTGTTCCCGCAGCCGCGCGCGTTGTACGAGCCTGAGTTCCGGTCGATTCGTCCGCGTGAGCCGTTTCGGCATTCCGCGCCGGCGCAGGCGCGCCCATCGGTGACGGTTGCGTATCTCGACACCAGCGCCGACGCCGATCGGCACGACGAGCTCGACGGACCCGAGGCGGAGGCCGCGGCTGAGGAAGCGTACTACGTGGCGCGCTACATTGCATCGATCGTCGGAGAGGAGCGGCTCGCGCTCAACACACCCAACGGCGCGCGCGCGCTGCGCTACGACGACTGCGCGATTTTGCTGAGATCAACCGGAAATCAGATGCAGTTCGAGCGGATGCTCCGGCTTTTCGGTGTTCCATACACCGCGAGCGGAATGCGCAGTTTGTTTCTCGACGCTCCGGCGCATGACCTCTACAGCGTGTTGCAGCTGTGTGTGCATCCCGAGGATCGTGAATCCTACGCCGCGGTGCTCAGATCGCCGTTTGTGGGGCTCTCGGATCACGCGCTTCTCGAGGTTCTGCTCGATGACGAGCCTCCGTTTGCTCGGCGCAACTTCGCGGACGGGCAAGATCAGCAGCGATACGACACCGCAGCGGCGCGGATCGCGGAGTTGCGCCGCCTCGCCGACCGCGTTCCGGTTGAGACGCTCCTCGAGACGGTGTGGTTCGACCACGGCTACCGCTACACCGTGCTCAAGAACACCGCGTATCACGCCTACCTCGAGTACTATCGCTATCTGTTTGAGCTCGCCGCTACCCCTCCCGGCGGGACGCTTGAGGAATTCCTCGTGCGCATGCGCGAAAACCTCGGTGAGTTCAAGCGCCTGGCCGAGCTCGATCTGCTGCACGAAGAGCAGACCGGCGTGCGTATCATGTCGATCCATGCCGCGAAAGGGCTCGAGTTCCCGGTTGTGGTGTTGGCGGATGCCGGTAACACCGGTCGCGGAAACCATCCCGGCGGACGCCCCTACTACACCTCGGACGGGTACGGCGTCTGTTTGAATCTTAAACCGGCACCCGACGACGAGCGCGTTTCGAACTACTTCTATCTGGAAGGCAAAGAACAGGAAGATCGCAAGGCCGACGCCGAGCTGCGCCGGCTGTTGTACGTTGCGCTCACGCGCTCGGAGGCTCATGTGCTGGTAAGCGGCGTGCTGCACCGCAACAACCGCAAACCCGAGAGTTGTCACCTCGCGATGCTGCTGTCGGCGCTCGGCATCGACCCGGCCGCGCCCGGATCTGTCTCGCCGGAGTCCGCCGCAGCGCCGCCGGCAGCGGCTGAAGCGGCCGGTGCGTCGGCCGCGGCGCCGGAGATTGCCGAAGCAGTGCGGTTCGCCCTCGAGGAGATCCGCCCGGTCGGCGAGCGCAGGATGCGCGAGGGGGGCAGGCGACGCTCCGACCTTACTCACCTCAAGGCGCTTGAGTCGAGCAATCTGCAGGTGCTTGCGCGTGAAGCGACCCGCTATGAGTGGTCGGCCACCGAGCTCAACGCGCTCTTCGTCACGCTCAACGCCGGCTCGGGCTCCGGGGGCGCGCCGGTGCAGCGCGAGCTGTTCGACGGCTCCGAGCCGGCTGCGACTCCGTCCGACCGGCTCGCCTGCGACGAGTTGCTCACGAGCGAAGCACGGCGTACCGAGTTCGGGACCTTCGTGCACCGCGTTATCGAGCAGCGACTCAAGCGGTACCGCGAACCCGGCGAGAGCCGACCGAGCGAGAGCCGACCGAGCGAGAGCCGACCGAGCGTGAGCCGACCGAGCGTGAGCGCGCCCGCCGACCCGAGCGCGTATCTCGAGCTCGTTGGGGCGCGGCTGCGCGACGAGCTGAACGAACGCGAGCTTGAGCTACTCGTTTCGGAGGGAGTGAGACTTGCGCTCGTGTTCGAGGAGTCCGAACTGGGGCGCGAATGCTACAACGCGGCCTCGGTCGAGAGCGAGCTCGCGTTTACGATGCCGCTCGAGGGGCTCGATCGGCCGGCGTGGGTGCACGGCCAGATCGACCTTTTGGCGAACCCGGCCCACCAAGAGCGCGCCGATGGCGAGCCGGGGCGAGGCGCCGGCGGCGCACCGGCGCTCGTTGTCGATTTCAAGACCGATCAACGCCTGGATCCCGAGCAGTACCGGCTGCAGCTCGCGCTCTACCGAGAGGCCGCGCAGTCGCTTACCGGGCGGCGCGTTTGCGGTTACCTGTTTGATCTCCGGGGCGGACGGGCCGTCGAGGTGAAGGAGCCGCCCGAGGTTCGGCAGGCTGCGCTGCAACTGCAACGCGCCGGGCTCGTGTAGGTGCCGCCACACAAAACACAACACTGCCCGCCGATAGGCGGGCAGCAGTGGGCGTTCTACGAACCGGGGGCGGCTCGCAGCTGAGTGTGTCTACGTGAGCGCCGGCGCTTAGCCGAGGTGTGCGCTCAGCATCCAGACCGTCTTCTCGTGCGCGCGCAGCTCGCCGGTTACCAAGTCCACCGTGCCTTCATCGTCTATCTC
>PUOW01000185.1 GCA_003552185.1 Spirochaetaceae bacterium | reverse complement strand
GCGCACGCATGGGTGTGCAAGGAAGGTGTATGGCACGTAGCGACGGCATAATCAAGGTGCTCCCGGGCGAGCGCTTCACCCCGTATGGGCTCGCCACCAAGCTCAACGCCGCGGTAGTGCTCGAGTCGGCCTCGTTCGACAAAGGCCGTGAGCGCTACTCTATGTTGATGGTGCACGAGGCGTTTCGGGTCTACGAAACCGCGAGCGCAGGTATAGTGCTCGAGCGCGACGGAAAGCGGCTGAAGCTCAACAGCAGCGCGCGCGACATTCTCGATGTGCTGCGCTACTTCGCCGATCAGCACACCTTGCCGCAGCAAGACTTCCCGTATCCGGTGGGCGGTCTCGGGTTTCTCTCGTATGAGTTTGCCTCGCGCTGCGACACCATTCGCTTCGAGGACAGGCACGATCCGCTCGAGTTGCCGCTCGCGGCGTTCATGTTCGGCCATGTCTTTGTGGTGTTCGACCACTACACCGATTTGCTGTATCTTATCGGGGTCAATTACGACGAGCACGAGATAGACCTCGGCGCGGCGGTGAGCGCTGTGGAAGCGCGCATCACCGACCTCGACTTCAACTACCTGCAGCCGTCCGACCGCGAGTACTCCGCGCGGGTGCGCGACCCCGCGGAAGAACGCGCACAGTTCAAACAGGGCGTTGAGCGGCTTCGCGACGAGATCATCAAGGGCAACCTGCTACAAGGCGTGCTCTCGCGGCGGATAGAGATAGAGACCGAGCTTCCGGCGCTCGAGGCCTATCGACGGTTGCGCACCGCCAATCCCTCGCCGTATCTGTTCTACCTCGATTTCGGCGAGTATCAGCTGTTCGGCTCCTCGCCGGAGGTACATGTTCGCGCCAAGGATCGGCGCGTCACGATTCGCCCGATCGCGGGCACGCGGCGCCGGGGAGCCAGTCGCGAGCAAGACGGGGCGCTCGCCGCGGAGCTGCTCGAAGACCCCAAAGAGCGAGCCGAGCATCTTATGTTGGTAGACCTTGCGCGTAACGACATTGGACGCGTCTGCGAGGCGGGGTCGGTAGAGGTGAAGGAGTTTATGTCGATCGAGCGCTACTCGCACGTGATGCATATCGTCTCCGAGGCGACCGGAACCCTCGCGCCCGGCAAAAGCGGGGTAGACGCGGTTCGTGCAACCTTTCCGGCCGGAACGGTCTCGGGCGCGCCCAAGATTCGCGCGATCGAGACGATAGATCGCCTCGAGCCGTACCCGCGGCGCTTCTACGCCGGCCTGGTGGGCTACCTCGAGCCGGGCGGCAACCTCGACACCTGCATCACGATCCGGAGCGCGCTGAAAATCAACGGCAAACTGGTGCTGCAGGCCGGCGCCGGGGTGGTGTACGACTCCACCCCCGAGCGCGAACTGCAGGAGACCGACGAAAAGCTCGGCGCGCTCGCGAAGGCCGCCGGGGTGAGCCTACGCGGGGCAACGGCTGCCGCTGTAGAGCGCCCCGCCGCCACGGTGGGATAGAACCGTACAGACTAAGAGACAAGGAGTGCACCGTGATTCTGCTGATAGATAACTACGATTCGTTTACGCACAACCTCTACCAGTATCTGCGCGAAGTGGGCGAGTACGAGGTTGAGGTGGTGCGAAACGACCGCATCACGCTCGAGGAGATCGAGGCCCGCGCTCCGCGCTACATCGTGATCTCGCCCGGGCCGGGTGGCCCGCAGGACGCCGGCATATCACTCGAGGTGGTGCGCCGTTTTGCCGGCCGCGTGCCGATTCTCGGCGTCTGCCTCGGTCATCAGGTTATTGCCGAGGCCTACGGTGCGCGCGTGGTGCCGGCCGAGCGCATTGTGCACGGCAGGGCCGAACCGATCACGATCGACGGCCACGGGCTGTTTCGCTCGATCGGGTCGCCGGCGGCGTTCACACGGTATCACTCGCTCATCGTTGACCCCGACAGCCTCCCGGCGGAGCTTGAGCCCACTGCCTGGAGCGCTACCGGAGAACTGATGGGCCTCCGACATCGCCGGCTCTTGCTGGAAGGGGTGCAGTTTCACCCCGAGTCGATCGCGAGTGAGGACGGCAAGAAACTCCTGCGCAACTTCCTGCAGTACCGCCGCGAGCCGTTTGTGGCCAAAAGCCGCCTGGCGCGCTTGATAGATGGGCACAACATGTCGCAGGAGGAGGCCGAGAGCTTCATGGAGGAGCTCACCGAAGGCAACCTGAGTACCGCCCAGGTGGCTGCGTTTCTCACCGCGCTCGCGGCAAAGGGCCCGAGCCCGGAAGAGATCGCGGGGTGCGCCTCGGTGCTGCGGCGCAAGCGCGTAGCGATACACGCCGACCGCCCGCTGCTCGACACCTGCGGCACCGGGGGCGACGGTCGCGGCACCTTCAATATCTCGTCGTTTTCGGCGTTGGTGGCGGCGGCGTGCGGCGCGGCGGTCGCAAAGCACGGCAACCGCGCGGTCAGCTCGCGCAGCGGCAGCGCCGAGTTTTACCGCGAGCTCGGGGTGCCGGCCGATCTGAGCGCCGAACACGCCGAACGGCTGCTCAACGAAACCGGCTTCGCGTTTCTGTTTGCGCCCACCTACCACGGTGCGATGAAGCACGCCGCACCGGCACGCAAAGAGCTCGGGCTCAAGACGATCATGAACCTGCTCGGGCCGCTCGCAAATCCGGCCGCGGCCGAGTTTCAGTTGATCGGGGTGTACGCCGAGGAGCTCTGCGAGCCGGTGGCGCGCGCCGCGCAGCTTTTGGGGGTGCGTCGCGGCATGGTGGTGCACGGCCTCGACGGGATAGACGAGCTTTCGCCGGCGGCCCCGAGCCGCGCGGTTTGCTTCGACGACGCCGGCCGCTTCGAAAGCCTGCTCGTGGAGCCGGAGCGCTTCGGACTTGGACGCTTCGAGAGCGACGAGCTCACCGGCGGAGACGCCGCGGCGAACGCCGCCGACGCGCGGGAGCTGCTCGCCGGGGGCGGGCGGCCGGCGTTGCGCGCGGCGGTGCTGCTGAACGCCGGCGCCGCGCTGCAGGTGTACGGCGTCGCCGAGACGATCGAGGCCGGGGTGCAGCGCGCCGCCGAGGCGCTGGCCGACGGAAGCGTGCGTCGCAAGCTCGAGGAGCTGCGCGCCGCGGCCGAACGGATTGTCGCCGAACCCCGCGGCGTCGACCCCGGGGGCGCCGAGCAGATAGCCGCCGAGCAGATCACGGCCGCGCAGATGGCCGCCGAGGGCGGCGGCCCCGTGCGGGCGAATCCGACGTCGGTGCAGGCGCACGCCGGCAACGGCGGGGGCGCGCCGGCTGCGGAGGCGGGCAGATGACCGGCACCGAGGCGAGCATTCTCGATCGCATCCTTGAGCAGCGCGCTGCGCGCCTCGAGGCCGCCGGCAGCGCATTCGGCAGCACCGTGCCCGGCCGGCGCCGCGTGCCGATTGTGCCGCTTGCGGCGGCCGGCTCGGAGCCGGCCGCACCCGGTGGTTCCGCAGCGCCGAAAGCACTCGCGGCGGACGGAGCCGAGCACGCCGCCCGGGCCGTGCAGGCGCGCGGTCCGGCGTTGTTCGAGATGAAGCGACGAAGTCCTTCGCGTGGCGTCATTGCGGAGGGCTTGAGTGCGGTGCAGCAGGCCGAGCGCTACCACTACGGGGGAGCCCGGGCGTTCTCGGTGCTCACCGAGAGCGAGTGGTTCGGCGGGTCGCTCGAGGATCTTATCGCGGTAAAGGAGCGATTCCCCGACTGCGCGGTGCTGCGGAAAGATTTTCTGCAGCTGCCGGAGGAGCTTGAGGTCTCGTATCGTGCCGGAGCCGACGCGGTGCTGCTGATCGCCGCGGCACTCACACGCGATGAGATCGCTGCGATGCTCGCGAAGGCCGGCGAGCTCGGCCTTGCGGCGCTCGTTGAACTGCACGACCGCGGCGACCTCGAGAAGGTAGCGCCCCTTCGGCCGGCCTTCATCGGAATCAACAGTCGCGATCTGCGGAGCTTCAAGGTCGATAGGCTCGCCCCCGCGGCGCTCGCGGCCGAGATCGGCTGGAGTTGTCGGCTTGTTTTTGAGTCGGGCATCGGCGGGTACGAGGACGCCTATTTCGCCGCGAGCTCCGGGTTTCACGGCGTGCTCGTGGGCGAGAGCGCGATGCGCAACCCCGAGCTCGTGCCGGAGATACTCGCCGGGCTGGAGGGTGCAGTACAGGACGGCGCCGCGCACCGAGGTAATCCGGGGTTCTGGCGCGAGCTTGCCGGCCGCCGTTCGGTGGGCGCACCCGGCTGCCGGCGGCCGTTGGTGAAGATATGCGGGATCACGCACGCCGAAGACGCGCGACTCGCGGCCGAGTACGGTGCAGACCTTCTCGGCTTTGTGTTCGCCGAGTCCCCGAGGCGCGCACGCGCGGAGCTCCTTGAAGAGATCTCGGACCTTCGGTGCCTCAAGGTTGCGGTGGTGCAGGCCGACGGCGCCGGAGGCGACCGCTCCGCCCGCGCGGACCGCTCCGCCCGCGCGGACCG
>PUOW01000373.1 GCA_003552185.1 Spirochaetaceae bacterium | reverse complement strand
TTGCCGCTCTGCTTGGAACTGTTGCCAGTGGAGTTCCCAACTCTCGGAAGCGAGTTCGTACTCACGTGCGTACCGGCGACGCCACGCGTCGCGATCGTTTCGAAGCGCGCGCTCGGCCTCGATCCAGGCCGAGGCCGAGGATTCGTAGAGGCTATGCAGCCTGTCGATACTACGTGCTCGCTCATCCAGAATTCGCCGATTCGTTAGGTTGAACTCGCGACTCTGCTGATCAAAATCCAGCGCAACAACATGACGATATAAGCGCGCTGCCGCGTCGGCACGTTTCCCCAATGAGAAGGCCGCAGCGGTCGGTGGTGGGTCCTGTTCGACTGCTTTGTACCCGGCCAACTGTTGCGCCAGATCCTGGTAACCGCGTTCACTGAAGACGGACTCAGAGAAGAGTGCTGTCGCAAGCGGCTCGAGCTGGTCCCACTGCGTTACGCCGTCCGCGGCCGCGGTTGCCAGCGCGCTGCGGGCTGAGTCGCGTTCCTGTGCGAGCTCATTTAGCCTGAGATTCCGCGCGGCAATACTCCCCTCCAACAAGCCGTGAATACGGGCCTTGAGCGCTCTCACTGCGTCAACCAGCGAGCTCCGGTCGTTATCGCCAAGCATCTCGAACTCATACGATAGCGAGGTGAGCGCCGTTAGCAACTCGGGATGCTCCTCGGCACCCGGTAACTCGGTAAAACGAGCAGCAAACTCTTGGAACTCGATAGCTCTGCCGCTCTCCGAGTCGGCGTCCTCCGCCTCGCCGAGATACGCCACCAGTCTGCCGTGAATCTCACGATACTCACCCGCGGCCTCAATTATGTCGTGCATATCCTCGACACTCCGATCCCGCTGCGCCTCCCCCTCCGGGGAGAGTTCGGCCACCGAACGACGCAAGGACCTCAGCCGACGGTTTTCGGCCGCAAGAATGGCTGCCCCGATTATGCTCGAGCGCGATACGAAGAATCCGGCGAGAAACTTGCGCTGACGACGCCGGTTTCGCCGTATTCGTTTCCGGGCTTCCTCGCGCGCCTCGTCGATCACCGCACCGCCAAGGTCATTCTGAATGAATCGTTCACCGACCGCAAAGCGATCGGCGAGCATTAGTTGCCGATACACCGCGTAGAGACGCGCCTTAGCGGTGTCTGACTGAACTCGATTGAACCCGCGTTCGGCCTCGCGCGCGGCAAACGCTCGGATCTGGCTCCGTGGGCCGCCTCCGGAGATGATGCGACGTTCGTCTATGAGACTTCGAAGCGCGCTGTCGTTTACGACGTCAATATCGATCTCGTACTCGTCTACGCTCTGCATCTCATGGTAGAACGCATACCCTAGATCCCTGAGAACCCGTTGCGGACTCTCGAACCCAAGCAGAGCTGCCGTGAAAGCTTCGGCATCAGAAAGATACTGAGCACTCGCCAGATACGCAGAAGCATGCTGTTCCTCAAGCATCTCCTCAGCAGACAGCGCGCGGTAATCGGGGAGATCGGGGCCGCCTCGTTCAACACCCGGGGTGGCGTACGCTCCGGTGAGATCTATTCGAAAAACCTCTGAAAGCGCGTCGTGATACGAAATCGAGAGCATATCCCGCTGTGTCCTAAGCTCGTTTATGGACGCAAACAACAGCGTTTCGAGACGCTCTACGGTATCCTGAAGATCGACAAGCTCGTAGCTGCGCTCGTGAATCTTCAGAAGAGTCGGGTCGGTGACCGGCGTGTATGCCTCCTCGCGAGTTGCAAGGAGTTCTTGAATCCCCGACGAGATGTTCTGCAGTCTCCGATACTCTGCGTAACGCGCGTCTCGCAATCTTTCCGGCTCAAACCCGGCGGGTACGTAACCGTCGGAGGCGTACTCGTGCAGTCCGCGCGCACGCGCATACGCGAACCCCGCGGCCCTATGCTCCGTGACGCGGCCTTCCCACACCTCACGCTTCGCGTTGTACCGATCGCTACGCTCGGTAAGCTCGCCGAGCTCACGGCGATACTCCTGCAACGCCTCCCGATACTGCTGTTCGGCTTCTAAAACCGCCTCGCGGGCGGGCGCAACCGTGAGACGGTGGTACACGGCGCGCCTTCGGCCTGCAGATCGCAAGTCCTCGAGGACTCTGCGTTTGTCCTCGCGATTCTCGGTGTAGGTAACCTGCGCGCGCTGAAGCTCTCGTTTGTGAAAATGCGCGAGCCGTATCGCCTCATCGAGCGCACCTTGTTCGTCGGTGGCGGTCTCTTGCCGGCTGCCGGAAACGTAGTTGTACGCGTGCTGCAGTACCGATACCGCAGCGGGCCGACGGTCCACCACGGCGAATTGATCCTGTCCACGGTCGAACACCACCTCAGGTTCCCGAAATGCCGACAGGAAGAGTTCGAGCGCGATCTGCAACGACCTAAGGCCGAGCTCGTCGTCACCGTCAGGTTCAACATCTTCGCTCGCGTTACCGGCGTCTTCCGCCAACACGCCGAGAGCCTCGAGGTGCGACTCAAGCTCCTGCAGATTCTCCGCCGAAGGCTCCGGAAGCGCCCCGGTGTGCTCGGCACCCAGATCCGTCTCGGCGTAGTCGCGGAGCAGCCGTGCGAGCTCATCAAGAATCTCTCGGCGAAGCGTTGGGGCGGTTGCAAGAGCGTGGGGTGAATACTGCTCGAGGGCAGCGGATTCGGCGGCTGCCGCTACCGCGGCTGAGCGTGGATCGAGGTTTGGCCGGTCGGATACGAGGCGAACTCCGTAGGCTGTAAACGGAGCCCATAAGTCCTCGAGCAAAGACCTCAGATCGGGCTCGCCCGCGACCAGTTCGTCGATCCGTTCAGCGCGCGTGAGTAGCTCTTGCCTGATACCGTTCAACTCGGCGAGGCTGTAAGGCGCGTGGTGTTCAGCGTTCCGATAGGCCCAGATAATCGACGCACGCTCGAAAGCATCGGTTTCTTTCGTGTCGTGCGCTTCGAGATCTTCGTACCCAGACTCGGCGAACTCGATGAGCACCTCAATGATCGAGGTGCGGAACGACAACGAGGCTGCAAGATCGGCGCGGAGCGCTCTGAGGTGAGCCTCCGATAGCGCTTCGCGCTCGGCCTGCAAACGATCGGGGGCCCACGCCGCCTCCTCGTCGAGAAGGCGGATCGCGTACTCGCGGTGCAGAATCTCGGCCGCAAGCGTGTCCGAAAGGTTGCGCGCCGAAGCCTCGAGCGCCGTCCGGTAGGCTTCGAGCCTTGTGCCGCCGGCCGAGCGCAGATTCTCGAGTATGCCTGAGAACTCGGCGAGCTCTTGTTCGAAGCCCATGTACTCGGCGACGGGAAGCGCCGAAGAGGCCGCCGCGAGCGCATTATCGAACACCACTCCCACCGCGCCTTCGGCAGCAAAATCGCTAAACTGCACCTTCAGCTGTCGCAGCGTGTCGAGCGCCGGCATTTCCTGCTCACCGCCGCCAGGGTCGGCCGCCTCCCCTAGGCGAAGCAACTCGGTCAATCCGTTGGAACGCTCGTAAAGCTCAAGCCGCGATAGGTCTTCTTCGGCCTCTATCCAGGCCTGATACAGACGCGCCTTATCCTCATATTGAAATCCCATGAGCGCCGACACGCGTTGGTCGACACGGTCGAGAAGTCGTTCGAGGTTGAAATCCGACCATGTCTCGAGCGCGTGTTCGTACTCGCGGCGTCTGTTGGCAAGCTCTCGATGCCGATCTTTGAGATCCTCATGGCGGGAACGAACCAGTTCTCGGCCCGAACCGACCTCCGCGGCTAATGCCTCGAGCTCGAATCGAAGCTGGTGCACCGCTTCGTAGGCGATTTCGAGCTCTCGAGCAGCGTTCTCGTAGTCCTGCTGCGTCTCGGAATGCGTAGGACGGTTTGAACTCTCGTCGGTAGCGTAATCCAAAATTGCGTCAGCCGATCGGTACGCGTGTTCGGCCTCTTCCAGTAAGCGGCCGATCCACCGCGTCTCAACCGAACCGGTATCGAGCGAGTAGCGCTCACCGCGTTCACGGGCTTCTTGCTCAAGAGCTTCCATCTCTCGCTGCAACTCATCTATCTGTGTCCTGTAGTTGGATTCCGCGGCGTTCCAGAAAGACAGCTCGGCGCGATACGGCTGTAGTTCTTCAGTCATGAGTATCCGCGCTGCCAACGGATTGGTCTCAGACAGGTAGGCATACCGTTGCTCGGCTTCAGAGACGAGCCGACGAAACTCCGAAACCCGATCCTGCGCAACGCTCAGCTCGAGACGGTGGAGCTCGAGCATCTCGGTCACTTGCTCCAACTCGTGAACGAACTGCGCTACCTCGAACGAGCTCGCCTGCTCAAAAGCAGCAAGAGAGGCTTGGCTCTCGTCCTGATACTCGGCGAGACGATGGTCCCAGTAACGCTCGGTTTCGGCCGCTACCTCCGAGAGTTGGTTGAACCACTCTCCTCTTCGCCGGTTGAGCTCCTCGAGCACCGCCTGCCAGGCTCGCTCTCCGTCGCCGAATGCATCGGCGGCCTCCTGCTCCCAGCGTGCCCG
>PUOW01000340.1 GCA_003552185.1 Spirochaetaceae bacterium | reverse complement strand
CGGTGTAGATGCCCATATTCTCGTACTGCGCCATCTGCCAGAGCATCGGAAAGCTGTTGGTGGTGACCGCCCCCCAGCAGATGCCGAACCCAAACAGCAGCGCCCAGAACGTGCCGACCGTCAGGGTGTGCGAGGCTTCTACGGAGTCGGTCCAGCTTTGGTGGCCAAGCATCAACGCCGCGACGAGCGCCATACCGATCAGCCCGATGCCGATCACGCGTTTGCGTCCGATGCGGTGGGCGAGCATGCCGCTCGGGATCGCGAACAGCGCGTACGCAACCGCAACCATCCCGGTCGAGAACCCCGCAAGCCCCTCGCTGAGCCCGATATGCTCTATGGTATAGAGCGTGAGAAACGGGCGCATTCCCCAGTAGGCCGAGAACCAGAGAAACACCGCAATCAAGATGAACAGCGCGCTTCTGTCCTCGGCGCGAAATACCAGCGCGAGCGAGCGCCGCACCGGTTCGCGCTTGGGTGGTGCCTCGGCGGTGTTGCGTTCCTTCACCACGAGAAACAGCGCGACCGTGGCCGCCACAATCAGCGCCGCCGCGATCAAGAACGGAAGCCGCCGCGAGGTGTCTCCGAGCACCGGCAGCACCAGCCGCAGGTCCATCATCGGCGCGAGCGCCACGGTGCCCACGATCGCGGCGATGCCGCCCATGGTGTTGATCACGCCGTTGGCCTCGCTGCGGTACTCGCCGGGGATGGTGTCGGGCATCAGCGCGACGATCGGGCCGCGCGCCGACTGCTTGAAGAGATTGAACACCACGATCGCGCCGATCAGCACGGCGAGCGAGGTCATGCCCGCGCTCGGTAGCGCCGCGAACAACAACGCGCTCAGCGGCAGCGTCACGAGAATGAACGGCATGCGTCGGCCGATGCGCGTGCGGGTGCGGTCGCTGAGTGCGGTCACGATCGGAATCAGCGAGAGCGCGAGAATGTTGTCGAAGGTCATGATCGTGCCGATCAGGGTGCGCGAGGCGATGTACTGGTTGAGAAAAACCGGCACATAGTTGTCGTACAACGGATCCATCAGGCCCATCGTGAAGAACCCGAGCCCGATCATGAACGTGGTTCGGTAGAAGTGCCGCGGAAGTTGTCGGTGCTTCTCGGCCATTTTGGGTGCTCCGTGCGAACCGAGGGTGATGCGGGCGAAGCGAAGCGCCCGCATCACACCGTGCGGGTAGGTTTCAGGCGTATAGGGCTAAAACAGCTGCTTGGTATAGTCGTCTCGCGTCGAGATCAACTCACCGTCGAAGCGTTCGTCTTCATCGAGATTCCGGAACTCAAAGCGCACCGCGTGATCCGGAACCTCCTCGGTCCGCCAGATGTCCTGGCGGTAGCGGTCGCCGGTCTCGTCGTCGCGCCCTTCGTAGGTCATGCGGTCGGTATCGAAGGTTCCGGCGCGTACCGTGATCGTCTCCGAGCTCACGCTTGCCTGCGCCTCCCAGGCTTCCCATTCTTCTTGCCAGGTGCCGAGGTCCTCGTCGTCTTCCTCGACGATGTAACGCCTGCGGTGTTCTTCGGGAACCTCGGTGCGCACTACCTCTCCGGTCTCGGGATCGCGATACGCAAACTCGATTACCTCTTGATCGGGACCGATCCAGGCCTCGTACTCCAGGTCCCAGCGTTCCTCGATGTCGCCTCCCTCAACCGCGGTGCGGATGTACCACAAGGTGCGGCCTCCGTCGCCGCGCTCGAGCAGGGCCCGCTCAGACTCGATTCGCCCTTCTTCTTCATCGTCGGCGTACACGAGTTCCCAGACCGTACCGGTACCGACATCGTATGTCTCAACCGGGTCGGCAAACCAGATTATGCCGAAGCCGTACGCGTAAGCCGCCGAGAACATGAGCTCGGGCGGCGGCTCGTCCATCATCTCGGCCGCCATGCGGTCGTCGATATCCGGATCGAACAGCCCGTCGAGCCCAACCTCGCCCAAGGTCTCGCAGCCGGCCGTCAGTACCAGTACCGCCATTGCGAGCGCGATCGCGACCACGATACCGCCGATGCGCCCCTGCGTTCGGCCCATTCCACCTGTTTTCATGATTACCCCCTTTTTGTCGTGAGTACGCAAAAACGGCGGGTGTCCCGCCGCTTTGTCCTCTCGAATATCATTATAATGCCCGTCAGGCTTTTAAGAAAGCGTAAGTGACACGAGTTTTGTGGCGCGAGTTCGCTGCGACAAACGACGCTCTTGGGGGGCTCGGCACTTGCCGAGGCAGTTCAATTTCCGTAGCTTGAGGAGCATGATTGACCTTTTTGTGATTGGATCGGGACCGGCAGGAATAGAGGCGGCGTACGAAGCGCGCAAGCAACAGCTCACGGTGGCGCTCGCGAGCGTCACGCCGCCGGGCGGTAGGTCGACGATGGGGAGCCTACTGCCGAGCAAAGTCTGGCTACACGCCGCTGAGCGCTATGCCGATTCGCACCCGCGCGCCGGCGCCGGCGCGGGAGCCGGCGGAGCAGCTGTTGTCGGCGAGATTTCGGCCGAGATCGCGGCGCAACAACGCAGCTGGTCCGGCGACCTGGCCGGGGAGCTCGAGCGCATCGGCGTGCGCTTCTATCGTGCCAAAGCATCAATCAGCAGCCCAACGACCGTGGCGCTGCAGTCGCTTGAGGACGGCTCGGTGTTGGAGGAGCTCCAAGCCGGTGCGATCCTGATCGCCACCGGTTCGGAGCCGCGCTTTTCGCCGACCGTGAAGCCCGACGGTGAGCGTATTATTGCACCACGGCACACGCAGATGATGAAGGAGCTGCCGGAGCGCATTGTGTTCTCCGGAGGCGGCGTTACCTCCACCGAGTACGCGGCGGCTTTTGCGCGGCTTGGTAGTAAGGTCACGATCGTGACCAAGAGGCGGTCGCTGCTTCCGCGCGCCGAGACTGAGGTGAGCGAGCGCCTAGCCGACTACCTGCAGTCACGGCTCGGTGTCACGATTGTGCGCGGGAGCCCGGTTCAAGAGGTGAAGCGCGACGGCGATCTGGTGCAGACCTACACCGAAGGCGGCGGCGTGCTCGAGAGCGACTACGCGTTCATCGCGACCGGGCGGGGTGCAGACACCGAGCTTCTCGGCGACGACGTTTCGCTGCAGATGAACCCCGACGGGAGCCTAACGGTCGACGAGTACGGGCGCACCTCGGAGCCCACGATCTATGCCGCGGGCGACGTGACCGGAGCGCCGTTGATCGCGAACAAGGCCCGTTGGGAGGCGCGCATTGCGGTGCGAGCGGTCGCCGGGGCGGCAATCCCGGCGGCGATGCTGCGGCATGAGTACATTGAGGCGGTTTACACCGCGCCTCAGGTTGCGCAGATCGGCCCTGTTCGAGATCTTGCCTCCGGGGAGGGTGGTGCCGCCGCCGGCGAGCAGGGACATCTAGAAGACGGCGACAACGACGTAGCGGTGCTGCGCCGGCCGTTCGAGGCGGCGCTCCTTGCCCGGATCGATCACGCCGATGACGGTTTGCTCAAGGTGTGGGTTCAGAAGAGCAGCGGACGCATTCTCGGCGCCGCGGCGTTTGCCCCGCACGCGGCCGAGTTGATGGCGCCGATACAGCTTGCGATGCAGCACGACATACCGTTCGAGGAGCTATCGGCGGCACCGTTCGCGCATCCCACGCTTTCCGAGCTGCTTTCGTTGTGAGCGTCGGCCTCGGCCTCGGCTCTGACTCGGCCGCGCACGCGGCTTGGGCACGGCGCTCCGGTCCTCCTGTTATATTGCTGAGTGGTGTGATAAGCTAGGCGCGAGAAGCTTGGCCGATGTCTGCGAGGCTCGGCCTTGCCGAGGAGGATGCCATGGGAGTGCTTGACGGGAAGGTTGCGGTTGTCGCCGGGGGTACCGGTAGCGTAGGCGAAGGGATCGTGTACGCGCTTCTGAGCGAAGGAGCCGACGTGGTTGTGCCGTGTCGCAGCGAGCAGAAGCGTGAGCGGCTCGAGGAGTATGTCGGATCCGTGTCCTCAGATCGGCTGCATCTCTATCCTGCCATGGTCGGTGACCGGCAATCGGTCGAGGAGTTTCGGTGGGCGGTGGAGGAGAACTTCGCGCGGGTGGATCTCGCGGTTGCGAGTCTCGGCGGGTGGTATTACGGCCACAGCCTGCATCGAATGAGCTTCGAAGACTGGGATCGCGTTATGCACGACCATCTCACGACACACTTCCTGTTCTTGCGGACGTTCGTGTCGCTGTTTCACGACAGGCAGAATCAAAGCGGCACCTATGTGATGGTAAACGGCGGCGAGTCGAAGCTGCCGGCTCCCGACGCGGGTGTGGTCTCGATCGCGGCCGCCGCGCAGAAGATGATGAGCAAGGTGCTCGCCGAGGAATCGAGCGGCACCGCGATCAGAAGCTACTCGATCTCGATCATGAATCCGCTCAAGACGCGAAACCGCCAGGGCAATGTCCTCGATGAATGGATCTCGGCCGAGGAACTCGGCGAGTACGTCGCTCAGTTGTACGCGGGTAACGTTCCGCGCGCCGATCAGGT
>PUOW01000079.1 GCA_003552185.1 Spirochaetaceae bacterium | reverse complement strand
TGCTCGGCTTGGCCTCGCGCAAAAGCAGCCGGCGCAATCAACGCGGCCATCAAAAGAAATAGCACACACTTTTTCATGGTGTCCCTCCAAACAAAATTACCGCGCTGAGTCTACTGCGGCTAGTGATGCCGGTCAAGCCGGCCGCCGGCTGAGGGGAGCGGGGGCGTGCGGGGCGGCTATCGCGTGCGGGGGCGGGGCGGTCGGCGAGTGCCGCCCGCCGGTTGCCACGGGGGCCGCCCGCCGGCCACCACGGCGGCCGGCTCGCTCCCGGCCGACGCTATCCGCGCCGGCATTACCCGCGCGGGGTCACCCGCCCGATGTGACCTGCCCGGTGTTACCCGCCCGGCAGTCGCTTGCTGAGGCCGAACGCCGAAGCGGCGCCCACGAGCCCGCCTACCAAATAAAATAGAAACGCGGGGCGGTACGCCGCGGTCTCTACCCCGAACCGTTCCGTGCCGAGGTACAGCAGCACCCCGCCCACCGCCGGACCGATCATCGAACCGATGAAACGCAGCATGCTGTAGAGCCCCGCTGCAGTGGCGGCCTGTTCCTGCTCCACGTTTCCGAGCGCAAACAGGTGTAGTGCCGCGAGACACAGCCCGGCCCCGAGCCCGTGCAGCGCAAGCGCGACGGTAAGCAGCGGCACCGCCGCGCCTCCTTCCGGGATCAAGACCAGAAGCAGCATCGAAACGCCCTCGAGCCCGAGGCCCGCGACAACCTGCGTGCGGCTGCGGTAGCGGTCGACAATGCGCCCGCCGAGACGCATTGTCACCAAGAGCGCCCCCGCGTGCAGCGCAAGCATTGCACCCGCCTGGGGCGCGCTGAAGTTGTACAGATCGGTGACCATGAGCGGGACTATGAATCCCACGCCGCCCATCAGCATCATGCGGATTCCGACGCAGATGCCCGCGAAACTGAAGTCGCGGTTTCGAAACAGCCGCGGGTCTACGAACGGATCGCTACGGCGACGTTCATAGGCAAGAAACGCCGCGAGCGAGGCGGCGGCCGTCGCGAGGAGCCGCAGGTCGCGAAACGGCGCCACACCGGTCAAGGGACGGCTCGAGGTATAGAACACGAACATCGAGATCGCGAGGCTTAGAAGTACCACCCCGGGCCAGTCGAACTCGCGCAGGACCTCGGCGGCCGGTTGGGTGCGCCGCTCGGCCTCCCCCGCGCCGCCCGGAGCGCCGGCGCCGCCCGTGCCCCCCGCGCCCGCCCCCGCGCCCGGAGCGCTCGTGCCGCCCGAGCCGCCCGAGCCGCCGGCTTTGCCCGCGCCCGGAGCGCCGGCGTGATGTGTGCTGCCGGCGCCGGCGCGGCGCAGCCCGCCCGCACCGCCTGCTTTGCCCGCTTGGCGTGCGCCGGCGTGCCTCGGCACCAGCAAGACCACCAGAACCAGCGCGATCGCGGCGGCGGCGGCCGGGGGCAGAAACAGCGAACGCCAGCCGTAGGCGTCGATGAGCGCGCCGGCGAGGAGGGGGCCCACCATGCCGGAGACCGGTCCGATGGAGTTCCAGGTGCCGAGCGCGGTTCCACGCTTCTCAACCGGGGCAAGTTCGATGATGATCGCCATCGATAGCGGGTTGACGCCGGCCGAGCCCACGCCCTGCAGGATGCGCCCTCCGAGCACCACCCAGAGCGGTTGCGCAAGCAGTACGATGACGCTGCCGGCAAGATAGAACAAGACGCCGAGCAGCAGCAGCCGTCGTTTGCCGAGCGCCTCGCCGAGCCGGCCGTACAGCGGCATGAACACGATGAACGGCAGCGTGTAGGCTACCACCAGCCAGGAAGCGGCGTCGGCGCCGAGGGCGTACTCGTCGCGCACGCTCGGAAGGCCCACCGCGAACATCGTGATGGAGAGAATAACCGCGAGACTCGGCGCCATGAGCGCGGCGAGGGCGCCGGTGAAGCGCGTTCGGCGGGGCGCGTTCGCCGTGGCGACGCTTCGCGGATGGCCGGGGGGCGTGGGCGTGTCGGGCATCGTAGCAGAGCATACAGCGGGCTGGGCGCCGCGACAAGTAGACACACGCACCGCACTCGCACTACTCTTGTGAGGGCTTAGCATGAGGACGATTCAGTATCTCAATCGCATCTATCGAAAGGATCCCGAGAGCGGGGCGTTTATTATCGACGTCAAGCTCGAGAAGTATGCCTACGCTTTCAACGAGTGGGACAGCGCCTACTTCAAGCGCCGCGACCTCGATCCGGACCTCGCGCATTTTTTGAACCTCTGCTCCGATGAGATTCCGTTTCGCTACAAGATCGCGATCGAGTTCACGGTGAACGAAGATCAAAACCCCAAGATGGAACGGCTGCTGCGCACCAGCCTCAAGAACTACTTTGCAAACAAGATGGAGGCCGAGAAGCGTCTGCTGAGGCGTATCAATCGGCGGATCTTGCGCTTTGTGGTGTTCGGCGCGCTCGCGCTTCTCATCGCGGCCGCGATAGAGCCCCTGGTGCCGCCGAACCCGTTGGGACGTCTGTTAAACGAGGGGTTCTTTATCGGCGGTTGGGTGTTTTTCTGGGAGGCGATGTCGGCGGGTACTTTTCAACGTCCGGAACGACGCAAGCTCATGCGTTCGCTCAAGCGGTTCTACGACTCATCGGTGCGCTTCACCTACACCGACGCCGACTTTATGGATTTCGACGACGATGATGACGGCGACGGCGATCAATACGACAGCATCGATGTGACCTGGCAGGCGCGCGAGAAGAAAGAGCGCATCGGTGATAATCTCGAGATTGGCCGCCCGGTCGCGCCGGCCGAAACCACCGCGGCGGACACCGCGAAGGAGAACGCGTAGTGGCCGACGACACGAGCGCGTTTGAGGGATGCACGCCCGAAGCGGCCGAAAAATGCAATACCGCGCTGCATTGCCGAGTGCTTGTGGTAGACGACGAGCCCGACAGCCGTGCGCTTCTGCTCGATGCGCTCGCGCTATGGGCCGAGCGCGAATGTCTTGAGCTCCACACCGCCGCAACCGGAGAGGAGGCGGTGCTGCGTGTCCGCGAGCTTCACGGCGAGTTCGATCTCATCGTCTGTGATATCCGGATGCCGGGCTTAACGCCGGGGGAGCTGCTCACGGTTGTGTCTCGCGAGTATCCCGAGCTTCTCTTTGTTCTCGTCGGCAGCTACTCGCAGCGCGAGCTGGTGAGCGCGATAGAGGCCGGGTTCTTCAGCTACGTGATCAAGCCGTGGGAACCCGATTATCTCCTTGCCGAGCTCGGCAAGGCGCTGCGCTTTGTGAAGAATCGTAACGAGCTCGAACGATACACAACCTTTTTGGAAGAGGAACTCCGCTGGGGCGGCGAGCTACAGCGGCGGCTGCTGCGTGTGGAGCTGCCGCAGCCCGAACGCGTTCCGGTACGCCATCTCTATATGCCGCTACCCAGACTGCATTGCGGCGGCGATTACTACGACATCGTGCGTCTCAGCCATGAGCGCTACGCGTTTCTCATCGGCGATGTCTCGGGACACGGGATCAAGGGCGCATTCGTCACGACAATGCTCAAGACGATGATCTATCGCGAGTACATTCGCCGACACCTCAGCGAGTTCAATCCGGCCGAGTTTCTCGGCTGGCTCAACGCGCGCGTGTTCTACGAGCTGCGCGCGCTGCCCGACCTCGTGGTAACGTTTTTTGTAGGGGTGCTGGACCTCGAGTGCAGCGAGTACACCTACGCGAGCGCCGGGCACCCGCCGGCGTTATGGTTTGGGTTCGATGCCGACGCCGGCCGCCTCACGTTCCGTGAGCACCTGCAGGTAGCCGGGGCCGGGTTCGGTTTGTTGGCCGATGCGGAGTACCACTCGCGAACCGTGAAGCTCGAGCCGAACGACGTGGTGCTGCAGGTGAGCGACGGGCTCACCGAACTGCGCCGCCCCGACGGCGGGGTCGAAGACGCCGAGCTCGAGCGCCGCGCGGCGTCGCTTACCGGCTCCAACCCCGTGGCGGTATGCGAAGACTTGATTGCCGAGATCGAACGGCAGGGCGCGCAGAATGCGTACAGCGACGATGTCACGCTTATTGCGGTTGCGCTCGCTGAGATGAGAGAATAGATGCACAAGAGCATGGACGAGACCAGGCACCACACCACGCACCGCATAGATGATCCCATGTTTGAGCGACTCGATATCGTCGAGACCGGCTCCGGCGACGGCGTCGAGGCTCGGGGCGAACGAGCGCACAGCGCAGGGAACGGGCGTGGCGGCACGCGTGGGCACCGAAGCCTGCACCGGCTTGGGCCGCGCTGGGTGGTGACGGCGCTGTCGTGGCGGCCGAGCCGGCGTGCTTCGGTGTTTGGGCTGCTGTTGCTTCTTGCGGCGGTGGTCTCGATACAGGGACCGTTCGAGGTCGAGACGCTGCTGCAGCTTGGAAGTCGCGTCGCGGCGCGGCCGTGGTTCATGCTCGGAGCGGTGCTGCTGATGGCGGTTATGACGACGATTGGGCTGCCCGGAAGTGTCTGTCTCTGGTTGGTCGCCCCGTTTCATCCGCCATGGCTCGCCAC